>NZ_QTVH01000007.1:136453-140108 GCF_003435975.1 Clostridium sp. AF36-4
TCGCCGTGCCGCACCTCGGAATGCTCCGCATTCCTCACTGCCGGGCTTTCGCCCTATACTAGAAAGAAACGATTTTCTCTTTTGTGCAAGCACAAGAGAAATCGTTTCTTTCTAGTGCACGGCTCAATGCTTTAGCATATCTCTGCTCCTGCCGGCATTTTTTTCTCGGGAGTCATGAGGGAGAGGTTGCCTTCTGCGTCTTCTGCGCAAAGAAGCATTCCTTCCGATAATACTCCTGCAAGTTTCGCCGGTTTTAAGTTGACAAGTACCATTACTTTTTTGCCAACCATTTCTTCCGGTGAATAATATTTCTTAATTCCTGATACAATCTGTTTGACTTCACTGCCAATTTTCACCTGGCTGCAAAGTAATTTTTTCGATTTCGGCACTTCCTCACAGGCAATAATCTCGCCCACCTGGAACTGCATTTTCATAAAGTCATCAAATGTGATTTCCGGTTTTGCTTCGATGTCAATTCCTTCTTCCTCGCCGGCATCTTCTTCACCGGACTCAGCCTTTACTTCTGCCATCTGTTTCTGTTTAATTTCTTCAGCCTTTGCCAAAACTTCTTTCGGATCGAGACGCATAAACAAAATTTCCGGAGAATCCGTTACTTTTGTACCGGACTCATACTGACCAAACGTATCCATTTCTTCATAACCACGTTTTTTCGCATTTAACTGTGCGAGAATTTTCTCTGTCGTCTCCGGCATAAATGGCTCTAACAGACTGGCACCAATTACGATACTCTCAACTAAGTTGTAAAGGACGGTAGAAAGACGGTCTTTCTTTGCCTCGTCTTTACCAAGTACCCATGGCTCCGTCTCATCAATATATTTGTTACAGCGTTTGAACAGGCGGAACACTTCCGTAATCGCATCCGCCACACGCAGTTTATCCATTTTTTCTTCAACTGCTTTTGGTACTGACAAAACAGTCTCTTTCAAATCGTCATCAACTGCTTCTGTCACATTTTTATTTTCCAAAACGCCGCCAAGATATTTGTTCGTCATGGAAATGGTACGATTTACAAGGTTGCCAAGAACATTCGCAAGGTCAGAGTTCATACGCTCTACCATGAGCTCCCAGCTCACAACACCATCATTTTCAAATGGCATTTCATGCAAAACAAAATAACGTACGGCATCCACGCCAAAAATATCTACCAAATCATCAGCATAAATAACATTTCCCTTGCTCTTACTCATCTTGCCGTCACCCTGCAAAAGCCACGGATGTCCAAATACCTGTTTCGGCAGTGGAAGGTCAAGCGCCATCAGCATAATCGGCCAGTAAATCGTGTGGAAACGAAGAATATCTTTTCCAATCAGATGCAAATCTGCCGGCCAGTATTTTTCATATAAATTCTCGCCATCCACAAGCGTGTGATTTCCATCCAAATCAAAACCTGTACCGGTCACATAGTTGCTTAACGCATCAATCCACACATAAATTACATGTGCCGGGTCAAAGTCAACCGGGATTCCCCATTTGAAACTTGTACGGGAAACACACAAATCCTGTAAGCCCGGTTTCAAAAAGTTATTTACCATCTCGTTTTTACGAGACTCCGGCTGAATAAACTCCGGATGAGTCTCGATGTGCTTCATCAAGCGGTCCTGATATTTACTTAATTTAAGGAAATAAGCTTCTTCTTTTGCCGGCTGGCACTCTCTGCCACAGTCCGGACATTTGCCATCCACTAGCTGGGATGGTGTAAAGAAAGATTCGCAAGGCGTACAGTACATACCCTCATAAAATCCCTTGTAAATATCTCCTTTATCATAAAGCTTTTTGAAAATCTTCTGAACCTGCTTTTCATGAGCCTCATCAGTTGTACGGATGAAGCGGTCATAAGACGTATTCATCAAATCCCAAATTCTTTTTATCTCTGTCGAAACACCATCTACAAATTCTTTTGGTGTAATTCCTGCTTCCTGTGCTTTTAACTCAATTTTCTGTCCATGCTCATCGGTTCCTGTCTGAAAACGAACATCATACCCCTGAAAACGTTTGTAGCGGACAATGGCATCAGCCAAAACGATTTCGTAAGTATTGCCAATATGCGGCTTGCCCGATGTATAAGCAATCGCCGTCGTCAAATAATAAGGTTTCTTACTCATTTTTTGATATTCCTCCAATTCTTAAGTCAAGTGGCAAATGAAGCCACTTTCTTAGTTTCTTATTTTAGGTAAAATGGGACGAGATGTCAAGCATGGATGTGGCAGGGGAGTCAAGTGTTCGTTGGCATTTTTTGTCTTCCAATAATTCCGTAGGAAAGCTTTGCGTCTCGTGGGCACTCCCGTTCATTGAGTACGTAGCGGTATGGGCACTGAAACTACCAGCGCCACATACCGACGCACTCAAAACCCACTCGTCACAAAGTTTTCCTACGGAATTATTGGAAGGCAAAGGAACTAGTAACGAACATTTTTGACAGCCCCATCATCCCAAACTAAGTTTTTCTTTATCATCTTATAACTGCATTCAGAAAACATTTCATAATGTATTTGTAAAACAATAAACGACTGAGTCACAAAAGTTCTAGCTTGTAGCAAATGTTCACCGCCAGTTTCTTTGAATTACGGAAACAAAAAAAGAGTGAATGAACACTTGGCACAAACAATTTATCTATTGTTTACACATTACCCCCAAACGTGTATACTAAGAACATCACAAACACGCCCCGGCGTGCCAAAGGAGGATTTCTTATGTTATTACTCGGCTCTCACGTGGGAATGAGCGGCAAAGATATGCTTGTGAATTCCGTAAAAGAGGCACTTTCTTATGATGCCAATACTTTTATGGTATACACCGGTGCTCCCCAGAATACGAGACGTAAAGATATTTCGGAATTATGCATTCCACAGGCAAGAAAGTTAATGGAAGAACATGACATGGCAAACTTTATTGTTCATGCACCTTACATTATTAATCTTGCCAACACGGTAAAACCGGAGACCTATGAACTGGCGGCCACTTTTCTGGCAAAAGAGATTGAACGCACAGCGGCTATGGGTGCAACCGTTTTAGTTTTACATCCGGGTGCACATGTTGGTGCCGGAGCAGAAGCCGGTATTGCACAAATCTGCAAAGGACTTAATGAAGTTTTAAACGAAGATACTCCTGTGTTTATCGCACTGGAAACAATGGCTGGAAAAGGCACAGAAATCGGACGCAGTTTTGAAGAATTGAAGGCTATTTATGACGGCTGCAATCATCCGGATAAACTTCGCGTCTGCTTTGACACCTGCCATGTAAATGATGCCGGCTACGATTTAGTGAACGACTACGAAAATGTTATGAAGGAATTTGATAAAATAATTGGTCTTGACCAGATTGCTGCTTTCCATATTAACGACAGTAAAAATCCGCTCGGTGCAGCAAAAGACCGCCACGAGAATTTTGGAAAAGGTTATTTAGGAAGCGACGCTCTGATGCAGGTTATTCGAGATTCGCGCTTTGAAACGATTCCGAAAATTCTGGAGACTCCGTATATCAAAGACCCGGAAAATCCAAAGAAATCAACACCACCTTATAAAGAAGAAATTGCCTGGATTAAAAAGCAATTGATGGAAGGATAAAAAAAGAGGGGCTGTCTCAGTGATATGCTCCCTTCTAGGTAGACAAGTGAAATAATTAAACTTGTTACTTA
>NZ_QTVH01000070.1:0-1123 GCF_003435975.1 Clostridium sp. AF36-4
GAAAAGAAGGGGAAACCGACTGGCAGACCCAGAAAACAAAAGCCGTCTATGACGGTAAGGGACAGGTTACAAAAGAATACAGTCCGCGCGGTGTCAAAGAGAACGTGGCGGCAGCATATACTTATGACCTTTTGGGCCGCAAGATCAAAGAAGAACTTCCGCAGAACAAGACAGACGGAAGTGCCGGTTACCAGACCGTGGTAAACGAATATGATAAATCCGGCAACCTCGTGGAAACAGAAGAGCAAATCGAGGGTGACAAGAACAAAGAAATCGAGTATACTTATGATAAACAGGGAAATCTCGTTCAGGTAAAAAGCAGTCTGGAAAATGAAAAAGCACAGTATGTCCAGTACGTCTATGACGAACAGGGCAACAAGGTGCGCCGGTTTACCGGCATGACCGGTCCTTTGACGGTAACGGTAGCGGCAGTTGAAAATGCCAAAGACGATACCGGTAAGGATACCTTTACCTATGGCGGTAAAACGTATGCCGTATTGGTAACCGGGAAAAAGAAATCCGATACCATCCGGGAAACAAAGTATGTGTATGACACGAAAAACCGTCTGGTTTCTTATACCGACCCGGAAGGAAGAACGGAAACGTATACTTACGACTGCAACAGCAACCTGACGAAAACCGTAGATAAAAACGGAAACATTTTGAAAAACACATATGATAACCAGAACCGGCTGACCGAAAGGACAGCAAAGGAGAAAAAGACCGGAAAAGAAACCGTACATACCTACCGCTACAATGCCTATGGAGATGTGGCAGTACAGGATGATACACAGTTTGTGTATGGCGATGTATCCGGCCAGGTCACAAAAGAAACGACCAAACTGACAAAAAATAAGGATGTCGTAAAGAATTATACCTATGACAGTAATGGAAACAAATCCACTTTTTCCGTAAAAGCAGGGGAGGATACCAAACTTTCTCTGTCGTATGAGTATGATGGCAGTTCCCGATTGATTTCCGTCAAAGACAGCGAAGGAAACCGGGCTGTTTCTTATGCCTATGATACGGAGGGAAGCCTTAGCGAAAGACAGGCGGCAAACGGACTGAAAACCACGTATGGCTATGATTACCAGAACCGCTTAACCTCTATGACAAACGAGAC
>NZ_QTVH01000071.1:0-1086 GCF_003435975.1 Clostridium sp. AF36-4
ATGTCCAGATCAAGAAGAAATTTCAGTGCTGAATTTAAAACCAACCTCGTACTCCAGCTGCTTAAGGGAGAAAAAGAACTTAATGTCCTTGCTGTTGAAAACGATATTCAACCAAATCTCCTCCGCAATTGGAAGAAAGAATTCCTTACAAATGCGTCTCTTGCTTTTGATAACAAGCGAGAAGACAATCTCCGGGAAAAACTTGCCGAAGAACGCAAGGAAAAAGCCGAATACGCCAAAAAGGTCGGTCAACTTACTATGCAGGTTGACTGGCTCAAAAAAAAATCTGAAGAAGTTATCGGACCTGACTACGAGAGTAAATTTAGTCCGAAACCTTTCGACGAATAAGGAACTGCCGGTTTCTACAGGAGCTAAACTACTCGGAATCAACCGCACCAGCGTATATTATGGCGGTATCCCCGTTTCAGAGGAAGAACTGGAATGCAAGTCTATCATTGACCATCTGCATACGGATAATCCTACCTGGGGAGCCCGTCAGATGTCTGCTCAACTTAAACTGCGCGGATATCAGGTTGGTCGCCGTAAAGCGGGCAGATATATGCGTGAAATGGACATTACACCAATTTATCCAAAGATGAATCTGTCTAAGCGCATGAAGCAGGCAAAAGTCTGTCCGTATCTGCTTCGTAACGCAGTCATTGACCGTTCCAATCAGGCATGGTCGATTGACATTACATACATTCCAATGAAGCATGGATTTCTTTATCTGACAGCCATTATCGACTGGTACAGCCGTTGTATCGTTGGCTGGGATGTTGATGATACTCTGGATACCACTATGGTCATCAACGCCTGTAAAAAAGCATTTAAAGTAGCTAAGCCGTTAATCATCAACTCGGATCAGGGAAGCCAGTTTACCAGTGACAAATACATCGAATTTATTCGAGATAATGGAATTCGGCAAAGCATGGATGGCAAAAGTCGATGGGCAGATAATATCATGATTGAACGCTGGTTCCGCAGCTTCAAGTATGAGGAAGCATATCTCACGGAGTATGCTAATCTCAAGGAAGCAAGAGAAGCCATTGGAAGGTATATCTACACCTATAACTTTGAAAGATGCCA
>NZ_QTVH01000072.1:0-537 GCF_003435975.1 Clostridium sp. AF36-4
AACGGCTTTGTGCTTACGGCGGCAACCGTCGATGGAAGCCGGGAAACCTATACATACCGAACCGTGGAACGGATGATGAATACTTCCGGAGCGGGAATCGCTTCCCAGCGAGTTTCCACCAACCAGAGCTACCTTTTGACAAAATGTAAGGCAAACGGCAGTGAGACCCACTATGAGTACCGTGCCTGCTCGCTGCGCGGTGAAAAAGAAGTGGGAACCGGGCAGAAGAGGGATGTGGTGACGGAGCAGTTTTATGTCACCAGAGAGTATGAAAAAGACAATAAAACCGGAAAGAAATCAAACGGTACAAAGTATGACTATTTCCAGAAAAAAGGAACCGACGGACTCCGTTCCTATGACGATTTCAGGGAGCGGGAAAAAGACGATAAGGGCAACTGGAAAACCGCTTATGAAGTCTGGCAGTACGGAAATGAAGGACTCCGCACGGTAACGGTTGTCAGCAGCTTTAATCCGAATAAATATAAAACCAACAAAAAGTATTATGATTATACCTATAAGAAATCCAAAATTAACCCG
>NZ_QTVH01000072.1:547-997 GCF_003435975.1 Clostridium sp. AF36-4
CTATAAGAAATCCAAAATTAACCCGGATACTTTAAGGCTTAAAAAGGATACCAAGAAAAACGTCAGCCTTTATGTATATAATGAAAATAAACTTCTTACCAATGAGATTCACTATGGCAAAGAAAAAGAAGAAACCATAACCGCTTATGATAATAACGGCAATGGTTCTCTTGTGGTACTCGAAACCGACAAATCGTATGGAAAGAGCGGCAAAGCGGTCACGACAAAGCAAGGGTATACTTATGACCGCTGCCGAAACGTTTTAACTGAAAAAGCAAACGCCGCTTATCAGAAAAAGAATCAGGGAAAAGAACACCTTTACACGACAAACTATACGTATCCGGCAGGAACATATCCGGATTCGGACGGTGCCTTTGTCTGCCCGGTGCTTACGCAGGAATCATACAGCGGAGCAAAGACCAAAAACCGCATGGTAAGCACGATGGCGGC
>NZ_QTVH01000073.1:0-993 GCF_003435975.1 Clostridium sp. AF36-4
CCAATCAATGATTTTTTTCAGTGTGAATGTTACAAAAATGCTTGACCATCTCACTCTGCTCCGTATTCATAAACATTTTCTGTCCATGTGCCGGATGCTTCGTCCTTGCTGATGATGGTATTGTCAAAAGCATCCTGTATGTCGATAGCTGCCCGTCCATACTCGTCCAGTGTCATGGTTTTTAGGGCATCTGTGGATACATATTCCCTGTCTTTGGATTCATACTCTGTCCCTGCCGCCTCTATGGTCTCTTTTTCCTCCCCAGTTTCCGGGTCATAGGAGGTTTTTGTGACAAGACCATTCTCATCTGTAGTGGACAGGCAGTTTCCAAAGGAATCATAAGTGATTTCTTCTTCCGTGTAGGTGCGGTTTGATGACGGGTTTTTTGCAGAATCCAGCGTGACATCTTTCTTGGTCTGCTGTCCCAACGCATTGTATGTATAATCATTCTGGATGATTTCCTTTTCCCCATCACTGCCATAGGTTGGAAAAACTTTTCCCTGGGTTTCATTTCCCTGGGCATCATATTTGAAATCTGTTTTGGATACTGTTTTATAGGCAGCACCACCTACACTCCTCTGCTCCGAGATACTGCTGTAATCAATGCCATTAGAGGCAATTTTGCTTTCCAGTTTGATTTTTGTCTTTGCTGAATCGTATAATTCCTGTTTTGTCAATATACACAAACAGAATGGCCTGTCATCGGCAGGATAACCGGCATCCGTATTATGGTAAGCATATGTTACTGTATACAGATGCTCTTTCCCCTTGTTTTTTGCAAGGTAAGCTTTGGGGGATTTCTCTGTCAGGACATTTCGATAATTGTCGTAGGTGTACCCCTGCTTTGAAGTGACTGCTCCGCTCCCCTTTTTACCCCAAAACCTACTGGTCTCTAACGTCACCAGAGAACCGTTCTCGTCCTTGTCATATTTGTAACTATTTTCCTCCTTTTCTTTCCCATAATTTATCTCATCCGTAAGAAGTTTATTTTCA
>NZ_QTVH01000074.1:0-877 GCF_003435975.1 Clostridium sp. AF36-4
GCCTCATCTTTGCTTATCAGCGTGTTGCCAAAGCCGTCCTGAATACTGATATTGACCCGTCCGTAAGCATCGACCGTCATGGTTTTTAAGCCGTCTGCGGAGGTATATTCCTTGTCTTTCGATTCATACGCAGTTCCCACAGCACGGATGGTTTCGGTTTCCTCGCCGGTTTCCTCATCATAGGAAGTTTTGGAGGTCTGTCCGTTTTCATCGGTGTAGGAAAGCTCGTTGCCAAAAGAATCATACGTTGTCTTTTCTTCCACATAGCTCCGGTTATCGGATGGGTTTTTCGCAGAAGTAAGCGTAACCTTCGTCTGGGTCTGCTGGCCCAGTGCATTGAAGGTGTAGTCATTCTGAATCACTTCTTTTTCGCCGTCCGTATCGTAGGAAGGATAAACTCTGCCCCGTGTTTCGTTGCCATGTTCATCGTAGGTAAAATCCGTTTTGGTAAGTGTCCGGTATGCACCGCCGTTTACACTTTTCTGCTCGGATATGCTGGCATAATCCACACCGTTTGCCGCCATCGTGCTTACCATGCGGTTTTTGGTCTTTGCTCCGCTGTATGATTCTTTCGTAAGTACCGGGCAGACAAAGGCACCGTCTGAATCCGGATATGTTCCTGCCGGATATGTATAGTTTGTCGTGTAAAGGTGTTCTTTACCCTGATTCTTTTTCTGATAAGCGGCATTTGCCTTTTCAGTTAAAACGTTTCGGCAGCGGTCATAAGTATACCCTTGTTTTGTCGTAACCGCTTTGCCACTCTTTCCATACGATTTGTCGGTTTCGAGTATCACAAGAGAACCATTGCCGTTATTATCATAAGAGGTTATGGTTTCTTCTTTTTCTTTGCCATAGTGAATCTCATTGGTAAGAAGTT
>NZ_QTVH01000075.1:0-867 GCF_003435975.1 Clostridium sp. AF36-4
TACATCTTTGTATTGTAGTAAATTTTTCTCTGCTAAATCTTTTGCTCCCAAATAATATCCTCCTCTTACTCTCCTATCCCATACTCCCGCAACAATTCCTTCTGATAGTCTGTATCCATGATTGCTTTTTGTATATCTTCCATTCGATGATCTGCTAACAAGCAATGATATAATGTGTTGATTTCCTCAATTCCTTGTGAGATTCCTTGTGAAATTCCTTTCTCTACTCCTCGTTCCTCATACATATCTAATAATACACACATATTGATTTTTCCTCCTTTTCCTTCAGTTTCTTCAATTAATTCCTTTGCTTTCCGATATCTCGTGTCGTTTGTCACCGCAGACAGCCAATCTAAAAATGCTTCCGGGTGGTCTAATTGAAACTCCGTTGTTTGGAAATATTCATCCAGTTTTCTTCTGTCATTTCCACAGGACAGATAACGGACTATGTATTTAAAATCCGATTGATACTGGCGAATTGTCGTTTCCGGCTGACTGGCAAGGTTAATCACACAAACCGAATACGAGGGTATCCATTTTGTAAGTTCCTCACCAATGTCTTCCGGAAATTCCAGCATATCATTCAGACATCTTGGCTTTCCCCATTCATTCTGACTGTAATTCAAAACCAAAGTAATGACCGGGCTTAACTTCTGGGAATCGTTAAGTTCCTTTGTCATCGGGTTTGGATAATTTCCAGTTTTCCGATTACTTTCCTTCACTTCCTTTATCTGCTCCATATATTTGGCATGCTGGTATCCCATATCTCGCACCGGCATAACGTTGTTTTTGTCACTCTGATTTTCCAGACATAAGAAAAAACTTCTATTGTGCTTCTTACACTTCATCGGCACATCCATCTGTAAC
>NZ_QTVH01000076.1:0-806 GCF_003435975.1 Clostridium sp. AF36-4
AGCTTATCTACGTCTACGAGGATGTAAATTTCGATGGGAGTAAGCATGAACTGGTAAACTGCCATTATTTCGGAGGGGATTATGCCGGGACGGAAGGGACGAAAGAACTATGGCAGGAAGTGTTTGATTTTATTACAGAGAGCTATGACGAGGAAGTGCTGGAGAAAATATATATAAACGGAGACGGAGCGGATTGGATTAGAACGGGAGCAGGAATGCATGCCAAGGCACGTTTTGTTTTGGACCGTTTTCACATGCATAAATATATCATATCAGCAACAAGCCACTTGAAAGATTCCGCACAGGATGCGAGAAGTGAAATATACAGAGCTATTAACGGAAAGCGGAAATGGGCGGCAGAAGAAGCATTTGATAAGATTCCGCATGTAATAGAGAGTGAAATAAAAGCAAAGGCAGTAGAATCCGCAAAGAATTATATTCTGGGGAACTGGGCAGGAATTATGGAATCCGTAAGGGCGAAGGATAAGAGCCTGCAGTGCAGCGCAGAGGGACATGTGAGCCACATTTATTCAGACAGAATGAGTTCAAGACCATTAGGCTGGAGCAGAACCGGTGCAGATAAGATGGCAAGACTGCGTATATACCGCCAGAATAAGAGGGACATACTGGAACTGGTTCGATACCAGAAAAAAGAACTGCCACTGGCTGCAGGTGCAGAAGAGGTGATATATTCAGCAACGCAGATGCTGGCTGCCGAAAGGCGCAACAAAAACAGGCTTGGAAAACTGGCAGATATGCCGGTATACAGTATTCCTTATCCACAGATAAAAAAGATAGCGGCACTA
>NZ_QTVH01000077.1:0-614 GCF_003435975.1 Clostridium sp. AF36-4
AATTGACCGAGCTCTTTAGAGCGAGGGAGGCTTCTTGTCCGAAGGGCAAGAAGATGGAACAGAGAAGGAGTTTAATAATTCGGGATTGTAAGGAGGAATTGAAGTTTGAAAGAAAACGAAAACAAACAGAAGCATTTGCCTGTGATAGGTGTGGGACCTCTTATTGTAATACCTCAGTTGGTTGTTACCGTATTAGCCATCATTCTGTCGAAAATGGGGATAATATATTCGCTGCAAGTAAAAGAATTGAAAACTCCCTTTATCATCATTGGAATTATGCTGATTTTATTGGGAGCATGGCTGTGGTTTAGCTCAAATTTCAAAGTCAAGATAGATGCCTGCATTAAAGAAAATCATTTAGTTACATCTGGCGTATATTCAATGGTGCGAAATCCAATATACAGCGCATTTTTTCTCGTGTGTATTGGAGCGTTTTTTATAGAGACAAATATTATTTTATTTGTTCTTCCTGTTGTTTACTATGCATATATGACAGTGTTCTTAATAAAAACAGAAGAAAAATGGCTGAGTGAATTATATGGACAAGAATATGAAGAATATTGTAAAAATGTGAATCGCTGTATTCCTTGGACTCCAAAGAGAAAGTAAACTTC
>NZ_QTVH01000078.1:0-527 GCF_003435975.1 Clostridium sp. AF36-4
ACAATATTTGAAAACCTGCCTCAGAAGATGAATCTTATCAGTGATTTGTTTTCAAGAGTAGTGTTCCGAGACAAGGAGGCCTGCCAAGACTTAGTGAAGATTATTCTGGGAGAGGGATATGAGGTTACAGGGGTGACGTCGCAGTATGATATTACCAATCTGCAATTTCGCAGTGTGGTACTGGATATTCTGGTAGAGACGGCGGGAGAAGAGCCGATTCATGTGGAATTTCAGATATCCGATGATGACGACCATATGCGGCGTGTGAGGTACTGCAATGGAAGTATTGATACACACCTTTTACAGAAAGGGAAAGCGTATAAGGAACTGCCTGATGTGTACCATATTTATATTACAATGAACGATTTTATTGGAGGCGGTCAGACAGTGTATGAAATTTTTCGTACAGTGCGTGACAGGGAAGGAACATACAGCACGCAGTATCCGGTGGAAAACGGAGTGCATGAGTTGTATATCAATTTGGAAATTCCATTGGATGATGGCAGTGAATTAGACCATTTACTGCG
>NZ_QTVH01000008.1:0-131527 GCF_003435975.1 Clostridium sp. AF36-4
ACAGGCTTATAGCCGCAGAGGAAACCACCAGCTGAGCTGGTGGTCATGATTATCTTGATTATCTTGCTGTTGTAAACCAAGTGTAAGTGTTCTTACCGGTCTGAATACGGTAAGTATATGGGGCAAATCCTTTATTTACCAAGACTGCTTTGCCACAAGTTATCGTGTTGCCAGGAGATAACAACACCTGACCTAAATCATCGACATCTTCAAAGAAGAATCCCCAATCTAAGTTTGTCATCTGTTTTGTAGAGTTTGCTCCGAAGATATTGTAGTAGTAATTAAAAACATCTTTTGCCTTAATTGTCTGTGTACCCGAATGATAGGTAATCTTAAAGCGGAAATACAAATATTCCTCATTTGATTTTGGAACTAAATTAGATGAATTCTTTTTTGCTAATTTAGCGGATTCGGCACCGGAAGCAAAGGACTCTAACTGCATGGAAATTTTCCCGATTTTTTTGCCTTCCTCATAGAAGGTAAAGGAATTGTTGTTATAAGCGGACCTTGGACTTGCCTTTGTTCCTTTTCCAAGTGATCGGTTTTTTACTGTCAGCCGGCAAATCAGCTTTTTGCTGCCAATTTTTGCTGTGATTTTAGCCTTTCCCGCTTTTTTTGCAACTACTTTTCCTTTGGAAGAAACGGTTGCAACGGATTTTTTACCGGAAGTCCATTTTACCTTGCCGGAAGCTTTTTTTACTTTTAATGTGTAATTACTTCCAATGTAAAGTGTTAATTTGGATTTATTTAGCTTTGGTGCCACTGCTTTTGCAGTCGAGACATCAGTCAATGTGCCGAGCAGCAAAACGGCGGTTAGTATTTTAGCCATCTGTTTTCTCATTTTGTGTCCCTCCTTGATTTAATTATCTGTATTCTACACCATAAATGTGGAAAAGACAAGGCGGATAGGAACTTTTTGTGGCAAAATATGTGTAATTATGCTAAGATAGGGATAGATTTGTGGTAGGAAAGGAAAGAATTACAATTATGTCAGTTATTGGAAAAGATCATATAAGAAATTTTTGTATTGTAGCACATATTGACCATGGAAAATCAACGCTTGCCGACCGTATTATTGAACGGACCGGACTGCTTACAAGCCGTGAGATGCAGGCACAGGTGCTTGACAACATGGAATTGGAACGTGAACGTGGAATTACGATTAAATCACAGGCAGTTCGTCTGGCGTACACGGCAAAAAACGGTGAAGAATATTTGTTTAACCTGATTGATACACCGGGACACGTGGATTTCAATTATGAGGTATCAAGAAGTCTGGCGGCGTGTGAGGGCGCCATTTTGATTGTCGATGCGGCACAGGGAATTGAGGCACAGACGTTAGCAAACTGTTATCTGGCAATTGACCATGATTTGGAAATTATGCCGGTTATCAATAAAATTGATTTGCCGAGTGCTGACCCAGACCGTGTAAAAAATGAAATTGAGGATGTCATTGGAATTGAGGCACAGGATGCCCCATTGATTTCCGCAAAATTAGGAACGAACATTGAAGAAGTGTTGGAGCAGATTGTGAAAAAAATACCGGCACCGCAGGGTGATGATACAGCACCGCTTAAGGCTTTAGTTTTTGATTCTGTTTATGATTCCTATAAAGGGGTTATTATTTTCTGTCGCTTATTTGACGGTACCGTGAAAAAGGGAACGAAAATTCACATGATGGCGACCGGTTTGGAAGAAGAAGTGGTTGAAGTGGGTACTTTTGGTGCCGGTCAGTTTATTCCCTGCGAAGAATTGACCGCGGGCATGGTTGGCTATATTACTGCCAGTTTGAAAAATGTAGAGGGAACACGTGTCGGTGATACCGTAACAGATGCTGAAAATCCATGCAAAGAGGCACTGCCGGGATATAAAAAGGTAATGCCGATGGTTTACTGTGGTCTTTATCCGGCCGATGGTGCCAAATATCAGGATTTGCGCGATGCACTGGAGAAATTGCAGTTAAATGATGCTTCGTTACAGTTTGAGGCAGAGACTTCGGTTGCCCTTGGATTTGGTTTCCGCTGTGGATTTTTAGGACTTTTACATTTGGAAGTTATTCAGGAGCGTTTAGAGAGAGAATATAATCTGGATTTGGTTACGACAGCACCGGGCGTTGTTTACCATGTCTATAAAACAAACGGGGAAATGGTCGAAGTGACGAATCCTTCAAATCTCCCGGATCCATCCGAAATTGAGCATATGGAAGAACCGGTTGTGGATGCAGAGATTATGGTGACGACAGAATTTGTGGGAGCCATTATGAAACTTTGTCAGGAAAGACGTGGTGTCTATCAGGGCATGGAATATATGGAAGAGACACGTGCACTTTTGAAATACACACTGCCGTTGAATGAGATTATTTACGACTTTTTTGATTCGTTGAAATCGCGTTCCCGTGGTTACGCTTCCTTTGATTATGAGATGAAGGGCTATGAGACAGCAAGTCTTGTGAAGTTAAACATTTTGATTAACAAAGAGGAAGTCGATGCGCTGTCCTTTATTGTGCATGAAAGTTCTGCTTATGAGCGTGGAAGAAAGATGTGCCAGAAATTGAAAAATGAAATTCCGAGACATCTTTTTGAAATTCCGATTCAGGCAGCCATTGGAAATAAAGTAATTGCCCGTGAAACGGTTAAGGCAGTGCGCAAAGACGTCCTTGCCAAATGTTATGGCGGCGACATTTCACGAAAGAGAAAACTTCTTGAAAAGCAGAAGGAAGGAAAGAAGAGAATGCGCCAGATTGGCAATGTAGAAATTCCGCAGAAGGCATTTATGAGTGTTTTGAAACTGGATGAGGAAGAATAAATGAGTACATTTGGCTTGTATCTTCACATTCCGTTTTGCGTGAAAAAGTGTAATTACTGTGATTTCCTTTCATTTCCTGCCAAAGAAGCGCTGAAAGATGAGTATGTAAAAGCACTTGCTATGGAAATGCGGCTTTGGAAAGATAAGGTGTCAAATGATGTGGTAGATACCATTTTTATCGGTGGAGGAACGCCATCTCTGCTTACGGAGGGGCAGTTTGATGTTTTACAGAATGAAATGGTAAAATCATTTCATTTATCTGATAAAATGGAATATACCATCGAATGTAACCCAGGTACGGTAGACGCTGAAAAACTGAAAAATTATAAAAAGGCTGGCGTAAATCGGATTAGTTTTGGACTTCAGTCGACGATTTCTTCTGAGCTTGCTTGTCTTGGGAGAATTCACAGCTATGACGATTTTTTGGTGAGTTTTCATCAAGCAAGAGAATGTGGATTTGCTAACATCAATGTGGATTTAATGTCGGCAATTCCTGAGCAGACTGTAGCAGGATACGAGCAGACATTGACACGTGTGTGTGAACTTGCACCGGAGCATATTTCTTCGTACAGCCTGATTTTGGAAGAGGGAACTCCGTTTTACGAAAAGTATGGGGAATGTCCGCCTGTTTCGGAAGAAGAGGACAGGCAGATGTATGAACTGACGAAAGAGAGGCTCTCGGATTTTGGGTATCACCGCTATGAGATATCCAATTATGCCAAAGCAGGAAAAGAGTGTGATCACAACAAAAAATACTGGAAACGTTTTCCTTATCTTGGACTTGGATTAGGAGCGTCATCGTGCATGGAGAATGTGCGGTTTTCCAATGAGCAAAATTTTAAGACTTATGGGCAAAAAATAAAGAATGGGAAATTGCCGGTTGTTGAAAAAGAGGAATTAACAAAGGAAGACTGCATGGCAGAGTTTATGTATCTGGGACTTCGGATGATGGAAGGTGTATCGAGAAAAATGTTTTATCAGAATTTTTTAGTGCCGATGGAAACTTATTATCAAAGTTCCTTAGAAAAGTGCATTCGTGAAGGATTGATAAAGGAAAATGGTGACAGGTATTGCCTGACTGATTTTGGAATTGATGTCAGCAACCGTGTATTTGCAGAGTTTATATAACAAGGAGGGGTTATTATGGAACAAAAAGTAAGAGAGTGTGTAAAACAGATTCGCAAAATTACAGACTTTGAGCCACAGGTCGCTTTGATTTTGGGAAGCGGACTTGGAGCATTAGCGGATGAGATTGAATGCGTGGCATCCATTGATTACCACGAGATTCCGGGATTTCCGGTTTCTACTGTGGCAGGACATAATGGACGGTTTGTTTTTGGATTAATTGGAGACACGAAAGTTGTCATTATGCAGGGGCGCGTTCATTACTATGAAGGTTATTCGATGGAGGATGTTGTTTTGCCGGTTCGTGTGATGTGTTTACTGGGAGCGAAAATCTTGTTTTTAACAAATGCAGCCGGAGGAATCAGTGAGAAGGTGGAGGCAGGAGATTTGATGATGCTGACTGACCAGATTAGTTCCTTTGTGCCATCTCCATTGATTGGAAAAAACGTAGATTCATTTGGCGTGCGTTTTCCGTCCATGGATACAATTTATGATTTGGAGCTACGGAAGATTCTCACAAAAGAAGCAAAAGTTAATGATATTGTTTTAAAGGAAGGTGTTTATCTTCAGACAACGGGACCTGCGTATGAATCACCGGCAGAGGTGAAAATGTTTGGTATGTTTGGTGCTGATGCCGTGGGAATGAGCACGGCGGTAGAGGCAATTGTCGGCAGACATATGGGAATGCGCGTATGCGGTGTCTCTTGTATTTCGAATATGGCGGGAGGAACAGCAGCAAATCCATTGAGTCATGAGGAGGTAAAAGAAGTGGCTGACCGTGTGGCACCGAAGTTTAAAACGCTTGTGAAATCAGCCATTGAAAGGATGTGTTAGGATGTCTTCCATACGATTATATCATGCGAAAATTCTTACGATGGAAGAAGATGCGGAAGTCTTTGATGGAGAAGTACACATTGATGGAAACCGTATTTCTTATGTGGGGGAAAATAATTCGGAGCTTAATAAAAGAAAATTTACACGGGAAATTGACTGCGAAGGAAATCTTTTAATGCCTGGTTTTAAAAATGCCCACACACATTCTGCCATGACATTTCTTCGATCCTATGCGGATGATCTGCCATTACAGAACTGGTTAAATGACAGGGTGTTTCCAATGGAAGCAAAACTGCAGAAAGGGGATATTGAAATCTTATCCAAGGTGGCAGTTTTAGAATATCTGACAAGTGGAATTACCTCAAATTTTGATATGTATGTGGATAATTATCAGCATGCCAAAACATCGGTTCAAATGGGATTTCGTACAGTTTTTTGTGGCGAACTAAATAATTTTACCGGTTCGCTTGCACGCACAAGGGAGGAATATGAAACGCTGAACAAGGGGGATGAACTGGTGTCATTTCGCCTTGGTGTTCATGCTGAATATACAACAAGCCGCGAATTGTTAGAGGGCATGGCAGAACTTGCTCATGAATACAAACAGCCGGTGTATCTGCATCTGGCAGAGACCAAAAAAGAAGTGGAAGAATGTAAAATGCGTTATGGTATGTCACCGGTCCAGTTTTTGGATTCAATTGGTTTATTTGACTATGGCGGTGGTGGTTTCCACGGTGTCTGGATGGATGAAACAGACCGGAATATTTGCAGGGAGAAAAAGGTGTCGATTGTTACGAATCCTTCATCCAATGCAAAACTTGCGAGTGGAATTGCGGATTTACCTGCTTTAAAAAAGGCGGGAATTAACCTGGCGATTGGCACGGATGGACCGGCGAGCAATAATGCGCTTGACATGTTCCGGGAAATGTATTTAGCAGCAGTTCTTCCGAAGTTAAAATATGAGGATGCAGCGGTTATGGATGCCGCAGATGTTTTAAAGATGGCTACAACCGGTGGTGCACTGGCAATGGGGCTGCCGGAATGCATGTATGTAAAGGAAGGCCAGTTTGCTGATTTGATTTTAATTGATTTACAGCGGCCAAATATGCAGCCTGTGCATAATCTTGTGAAAAACTTAGTATACAGTGGTAGTAAAGAAAATGTGAAAATGACGATGGTAAATGGCATGGTTCTCTATGAAAATGGCGAGTTTTTTGTGGGAGAAAGTCCATCGGAAATTTATGCAAAAGCAAATGAAGTTACTAAGCGGATTACTCAGTAACTTCAAATTCTTCTAATTGTTCGGCTAACCGTTCCCATTGCTCCATAGCGGCAGTGAGAGCGGTTTCTTTTTCTTCGCGGGCGGTTGATAATTCGTTTAGTTTATGAGCATTGCATGCATATTCCGGACGCATCAGTTCCTCATCAAGATTTGCAATGTCCGTTTCCAGTGCTTCAATTTCTTGTTCGGTTTTTTGATATTCGTTTTCAATTTTTCGCTTTTTCGCTGCCAGTTTTTTCTGCTCCTGCCAGTCAAGCTTACCTTCTTCTTTTGTATCTTTTTTTGCAGAAGTCTGCATGGTTTTATCGTCATCTGTTAAAAAGCGGCTTTCCACCGTATCTTTTTTCTCCAGATAGTACGCATAATTTCCACTGTAGGAGAGCAGTTTGTGCCCGGTTAAATCCAAAATTCTTGTGGCGGTGCGGTTGATAAAATAACGGTCATGCGAGACGTAAAGCACGGTTCCCTCATATTTATTAATTGCGGATTCCAAAATTTCCTTGGAGGTAATATCCAAATGGTTGGTCGGCTCGTCAAGGAGTAAAAAGTTTGCCTTTGACAGCATCAGTTTCGCCAATGATACACGACCTTTTTCACCACCGCTGAGAAGATGAATCGGTTTAAAAACATCATCTCCCGTAAATAAAAAGGCAGCGAGAACATTACGAATTGCTGTATTTGTTAAATCCGGGTAATCATCCTGAATTTCTTCAAAGATGGTTTTATCATCGTTAAGCATCTGATGTTCCTGGTCATAGTAACCGATTTCGACATGAGAGCCGGTTACGGCACTTCCTTCATCAACCGGAATCATTCCCTGAATTAATTTTAAAAGTGTTGTTTTGCCGGTTCCATTCTTGCCGATAATTGCCACCTTTTCGCCTCGTTTAATTGAAAAGGAAAGATGGTCAAACAAGTGGTTTTCTCCAAAACTTTTGGCAAAATCCGTGACCGTCAAAACATCATTTCCACTGATTACTGAAGGAGTCAGGGAAAGAGAAAGTGATTTTTCGTATTCCACCGGCTTTTCTACACGTTCGATTTTGGCTAACATTTTTTCACGGCTTTCCGCACGGCGAATTGACTTTTCACGGTTAAAGGATTTTAATTTCTGGATGACAGCTTCCTGGTGTTTGATTTCCTGCTGCTGGTTATAGTAGCGGTGAATCATTTCCTCGCGTAATTTTTCCTTTTTTTCGGAATAACTGGTATAGTCACCGGTAAAAGTCATTACTTTGCCGTGGTCAATTTCAATAATTTTCTCGGCGATGCGGTCGATGAAAAAGCGGTCATGAGAGACAACTAAGACACTCCCCTTGTAACCGTTTAAATAGTTTTCCAGCCAGCGCACGGATTCCAAATCTAAGTGGTTTGTAGGCTCATCCATCAACAATAAGTCCGGTTCTGATAACAGAAGTTTACCAAGAGCAACCCTTGTTTTTTGTCCACCGGAGAGATTGTTGATGCACTGGTGCATCGCTTCTCCGCGAAAGCCAAGACCGTTAATGACGCCGAGAACTTTACTTTTGTAAGTATATCCTTCACCATCTTCAAAAGCCGTTTGCAGCTTATGGTATTGGTTTAACACACGCTCTAATTCGGCACCTTCTAAAGTTGTCATTTGCTGCTCCATTGCACGGATTTTTTCGTCCATTTCAATGACATCCGATTTGACAGCCAATAATTCTTCATAAATTGTTTTGTCTGAGTGATATCCCTGCTGCTGTGGGAGATAGCCGATGGTACTTCCTTTAGCTGTTACAATTTCACCGGAATCTGCCGGAAGTTCACCGACAATGATTCGCAGCAGTGTTGTTTTGCCGGCACCGTTAATTCCTACGATGGCAGCGCGTTCACCTTCATTTATATGAAAAACAGCATCTGACAAAACGGTTTCGTCTGCAAATGCCTTTGAAATATGATTGCATGCTAATATCATAATGATTGAATCCTCCAAAAAACTTCTAACAAAAACATATTTTATAATAATTTTAATTTTTTTGCAACATTTTGCCGTTTTCAATCGTCTTATTTTATGAACACCAAAAAAAGGAAAGGGTGGTTACTATGTGTATCAATCGAATTTATTACGGAGAAGAGGCAATCAGTCGCATTGAGCGCAATGAAGAAGGCAAAAGGAACTGGCTTTCGAAAAAAGAAAAAAAGAAAGTTAAAAAAGTTTCTTTGTGGAAGATTACAAAAGAGTCCTTTGATTTAAATGCACTCTGCGAATTTCCGAATCTTGAAGTGATAGAGATAGCAGGATTTGATGAGTTTAAGCCATTGGAGTTAAAACATATTGAGGTTTTATATCAATTTCGCAGATTAAAATGCCTGCGTTTGTCTTCCTGCCTGATTCCGGAGCCGTTTGAGAAGGGAAAATGGAAACATTTGCGGACATTGGAGATTGACTAATTTTTAACATTCCATTATAATAAGTACAGACAGCTTTTTTTATGGCTGATTTGTACTTTTTATTTTCGTTGGAGGATACTTTTGTGGCAGATAAAAAGATTTCAGCGGCAGTAATTAAGCGTTTGCCGCGGTATTATAGATATTTAAGCGAATTATTGGATAACGGAATTGAGCGTATTTCATCCGGGGAGTTAAGTAAGCAAATGAAAGTGACAGCATCTCAAATCCGACAGGATTTTAATAATTTTGGCGGTTTTGGTCAGCAGGGATATGGTTATAATGTTCCTTATTTGAAAAATGAAATAGGTAAAATTTTGGGACTTGACAGGGATTACCATGTCATTATTCTTGGTGCCGGTAACTTAGGGCATGCACTTGCCAATTATGCCGGTTTTGAAAAACGAGGATTTGTGGTATCAGCAGTTTTTGATGTCAGTCCGGATAAGATTGGCAAAAAGATTGGTCATACGATGGTTTATGACATGAAAGACTTAGAAGGATATGTAAAAGGACATACGGTAGATATTGCAGCACTTACGCTGCCGAAATCAATTGCACCGGCAGTGGCGAAACAGCTTGTACAGTATGGTGTTAGTGCATTTTGGAATTTTGCGGCCACCGATTTGAATCTTCCGGGAAATATTGCGGTTGAAAATGTACATCTGGCAGAAAGTTTGATGCGGCTTTCCTACAATATTTCTAACTTACCGGAATAGGAGGAATGGTATGAAACGACGAGACTTAGAATTTGAAACGCTGGTGAGAGAAGCTTTAAAAGGGAAAAAGGTTCCTATTCTAGTGTTGGACCGTCGCTGGCATACCTTGTTTCCGCAGGGAGAAAAACCGGCTGAGATTATTCAGCTTGAGGAGAAATTAAATGAACTGCTCAAAAGGCAGGGGTATTTAGTAAATGACATCAAAGATTTAAAAAAGACGAAAAAGAAATTGATGGAAGGCATTGTGGCTGGGATGAATGATGCAGAGCCTTTACGTGATAAGAAGAAGAAAAACCAGCAGCGTCTTCTTTTGGAAATCAAAGAGCGGATAGAGACGGAATCAGATGAATTGATTGAACTTCCGAGAATGATAAAAAAGGCAAATGAAGAACTGCTTGCTACAGGGGCACATTATTGTTTTGAGCGTCTGGCAAATGGAGATGAGCAGTTAAAAATTGTAAAGCAGGAAATTGAAGAACTCCGTATTTCCCTCCGTGAGAAAACGGAATGGAAAGATGATTTAGAGGAGAGTATGGACAGTGCCTATTCTTTAATGCATGGGTTGTTAGGTCATGATGTAATGAATTTATATGATAAAAGGAAGGGAAAAGAATGATACTTGGAATTGGTGTAGATTCCATTGAGATTTCCCGTGTTGTAAAAGCGATGGAAAAAGAGTATTTTGTCCATCGCATTTTTACGGAAAAGGAACGGGCGGAGATGGAACACGCAAAAAGGAGAGGTGCTTCTGATTTTGCCGGGAAAGAAGCGGTAGTAAAAGCATTTGGTACCGGCTTTGCGGGCATTGATGCCTGTGAAGTGGAAATTCTGCGAAGAGAAAGCGGCGCCCCCTATGTTACACTTTATGGTGCGGCGAGAAAAAAAGCAGAAGAAATGGGGATTACCGATTGGAAGATTTCTATCACAAATACAAAGGAAGTTGCGACGGCATTTGTGATTGCTGTGGCAGACGATGTAAAAGAATAGAAAGAAGGGACTTTTATGAAAGAGATGTATTCCGGTGAACAGGCGAAAGCAATTGACACCCATGCTATTGGTACAATGGGGATGCCAAGTCTTGTTTTGATGGAAAAGGCGGCGATGTCGGTGGTTTCCGTCCTTTTGGAGAAAGCCGGACCATCGGATACTTTTTTATGTGTATGTGGAATTGGAAACAATGGCGGTGACGGCGTCTGTGTGGCACGTATCTTACATGAAATGGGATATCAGGCGGCAGTTACAGTCGTAGGAAATTCGGAACATATGTCAGAAGAAATGAAAACACAGCTTGTAATTGCTTCGGCATGTGACGTCCCGATTCTTACCTATTCACTTGTTTCGATGGATGAATACGACATTTTAATTGATGCCGTCTTTGGAATCGGACTTTCCAGAGAAGTAACCGGTGTGTATGAACAGGTTATTTTAGATATGAATCAAAGTGGCGTGACGGTTTATTCATTAGATATTCCGTCCGGTATTCATGCAAAAAGTGCGAAAGTGCTAGGCTGTGCCGTACAGGCTGAAGCGACGATTACCTTTGGCGTGAACAAAACCGGGCTTGTTTTGTATCCGGGGTGTGAATATGCCGGAAAAGTTTATGTGGCGGATATTGGATTTCCAAGGAAAAGCGTTGATTTTGCACAGGCAGATGCTTACTATTATGAGCCGGATGATATTGTTTGTAACCTTCCAAAGCGCATCGCTTATTCACATAAGGGAACGTTTGGAAGAGTGGTTGTAATTGCCGGGTGTGATACTATGAGTGGCGCCTGCTTTCTGTCAGCAAAAGCCGCATATCGTATGGGAGCAGGACTTGTGCATGTTGTATCGACACCATCAAACCGGGATACACTGCTTAGTGCACTGCCGGAAATTCTTTTTTCAACCAGAGAGGAAATAAAAAAAGTACTTCCGCTTGCAAGTGCTGTCGTGATTGGACCGGGAATTGGTTTATCCAAACAATCAGAGGAACTGGTGGAGTACGTCTTAGCAAATACAAAAGTTCCGACTGTGGTAGACGGTGATGCGATAACCATTTGTGCAAAAAAAGATATTACGTTTCGGGATAATTTTGTCTTAACACCGCATGTTAAGGAAATGAGTGTGCTAACCGGGATTCCGATACCCAAACTACAAGAGGATATTTTAGGAACAACGAAAAATACCGCAAAGACAAGAAATTGTATTTTGGTGCAAAAAGATGCAAGGACTGTTGTCTCGGATGGGACGGAATGTTATGTCAATGTTTCTGGAAATAATGGAATGGCAACCGGTGGTTCAGGTGATGTGCTGACCGGGGTGATTAGTGGTCTGCTTGCCCAGAATGTGAATCCGTTTTTGGCTGCAAAGCTCGGTGTTTACCTGCATGGTCTTTCCGGTGATGTGGCAGCAAAACAGAAAAGTACGTATGGAGTCATGGCATCTGATTTGCTGGATGGTTTGACCGAGGTCCTTACAAATATAAAATGTTTTCAGAAAGAAGGAAATGAAAATGAAACAGTTTAATCGTACTTATGCAGAGGTTAATTTAGATGCCATCCGGCATAATATCGATGAGGTACATAAAAATATAAAAGAAGGAACAAAGGTAATGGCAATTGTGAAGGCGAATGCTTATGGGCATGGTGCCGTACAGGTTGCGAAGGCATTATATGATCAGGTAGATGCTTACGGAGTTGCCATGATAGAGGAAGCCATAGAACTTCGAAAAGCAGGAATTGATAAACTGATTTTGATTTTAGGATATACCGGAGAAGAATCCTATGAGGATTTAGTGGAATATCAGATTTCCCAGACTGTGTATACGTGGGAAATGGCAGAGCAGTTAAGTGAGACAGCATTAAAACTTGGAAAAAAAGCAAAGATTCATATAAAAGTTGATACCGGAATGAGCCGGATTGGTTTTATCCCTAGTGAAGAATCTTTGGATACGGTAGAAAAAATTTCGAAACTGCCGGGACTGGAAGTTGAAGGAATCTTTACGCATTTTGCCAGAGCGGATGAGAAAACAATTGAGCCGGCGAGAGAGCCTTTTAGAAAATATATAACTTTTGTCGAGGAATTAGAAAAGCGCGGTGTTAAGATTCCAATTCACCATGTGTCAAATAGTGCTTCAATTATTGGATTTCCGGAAGCTAATCTTGATATGGTGCGTTCCGGTATTACGACCTATGGACTGTATCCGTCTGATGAAGTGGCAAAGGATGTTCTTGTATTGGAACCTGCCATGCAATGGAAATCGATTATTTCTTATATAAAGACCGTAGAGCCGGGAACGAGTATCAGTTACGGTGGTACATTTACGGCGAAGGAAAAAATGACGGTCGCTACAATTCCGGTTGGTTATGCTGATGGCATGAAACGTGATTTGTCAGGCAAAGGACGTGTTTTGATTCATGGACAGTATGCACCGATTTTAGGAAGAATCTGTATGGACCAGTTTATGGTGGATGTGTCTCATATTAAAGAAGCTGCAATCGGAGATACGGTAACAATTTTTGGAAAAGATGGAGAAAAAAATATCCCCGTTGAGGAGATTGCAGAAAAATCACATTCATTTAATTATGAGTTTGTATGCAGTATTACAAACCGTGTGCCTAGAAAATATTTAGGAGAATAATAAAAGCTTTTGAACAAATTGAATATCGCTTCGTATATTGGGAATAATAGGAATATCAAATGAGGGAGTGTGAAACCATGATTGTAAAACGAGGCGATATTTATTATGCAGATTTACGACCGGTCATTGGCTCCGAACAGGGTGGAGTGCGGCCGGTTCTTATTATACAAAATGATATGGGCAACCGTTATAGCCCGACGGTTATTTGTGCGGCAATTACAAGCCAGCTGCACAAGGCAAAACTGCCAACGCATGTAGCATTGGATGCACACAAATATGGAATTGTAAAAGATTCTGTGATTCTTTTGGAACAGGTTCGTACGATTGATAAATCCCGATTACGTGAAAAAGTGTGTCATTTGGACACGGAAGCAATTGAAAAGATTGATACTGCATTATGTGTCAGTTTGTCACTGTCTACATAAGAATGAAAAAATCTCTACAACAGAAAAGACACCTCTGGGAGGAGGTGTCTTTCCTGACACCCGAAGGTGTCAAAGCGTATAATAGGGTGGGAGTAGAAAGTTATAAACTTTCCAAGTGTTAATATACAGATAGTGTGTGTCAAAAATATGTCAGCTTTCAAAAAGTTGCATATTTTTTTCTTTTTATTGATGTGGCATTTGTATATGTGCTATACTAGGCATATGAAAGTAAAGGAAGAAACATTATGCAGTATACGATATTATGTGTAGGAAAAATAAAAGAAAAGTTTTATACAGATGCGGTAAATGAATATAAAAAGCGTTTGTCGCGGTATGCGAAAGTAGATATTATAGAAGTTTCGGATGAGAAAACACCGGAACAGGCATCGGATTTGCAGCAGGAGCAGATACGGCAAAAGGAGGCAGAACGTCTGCTTTCCAAAATAAAAGATTCGATGTATGTGATTGCACTTGATTTAAAGGGAAAGAAATTTGACTCAGAAGGATTTGCAAAGCACCTTTCAATGTGTATGAATCAGGGGAAAAGCCACATTGCCTTTGTGATTGGAGGGTCTCTTGGCTTACATACATCCTTACTTGACCGTGCGGATGAGAGGCTGTCATTTTCGGATTTTACCTTTCCCCATCAATTGATGCGCGTTATTTTGTTTGAGCAGATTTATCGTGCAAACCGCATTATGAATCATGAACCATACCATAAATAAGGAGGAGAGATATGCGTTATCCGTCGTTTATTGAAAAAGGAAATACCATTGGATTTGTTGCACCATCGTTTGGCTGTGCGGGTGAACCGTATTATTCTGCCTTTCAAAACAGTCTGAAAAAATGGAATGCGCTTGGTTTTAAGACTGAATTAGGGTTTAACTGTTATGCGTCAGATGGTGTAGGAATCAGTAGCAGCCCGAAAAAATGTGCGGCTGAATTTATGGAATATTATAAGAAAGAAACAAATCAGGCATTGATTTCCTGTGGCGGTGGTGAGTTAATGTGCGAAATACTTGAATATATTGACTTTGGACAATTAAAGCGATTGCCACCTAAGTGGTTTATGGGGTACTCAGACAATACAAATCTGATTTTTTTACTTGCAACATTGACCGATACGGCAGCGATTTACGGTCCAAATGCAGGAGCTTTTGGTATGGAGCCGTGGCATGCATCGATTCAGGATGCCTATGAATTACTGCAGGGGAAAAAGTTTGAGATGCAAAATTATCCGATGTGGGAAAAGGAATCACTAAAAGATGAACAGCATCCGTTAGCTGCCTATCATGTCACAGAGCCTTTTGTTCTGCATACCAATAAGAAAGAAGGCGAATCTTTCAAGATTGAGGGACGACTGCTTGGGGGATGCTTAGATTGCTTATCTCATTTGAGGGGAACGAAATTTGATAAGGTAAAGGAATTTAATCAAAAATATGAAGATGATGGTATTCTTTGGTTTTTGGAATCCTGTGATTTGAATGTATTTGAGATGAGAAGAACTTTGTGGAGTTTGAAGCAGGCGGGCTGGTTTGATACTTGTCGTGGCTTTCTGATTGGACGTCCCGGTGTACAGGGGCAGATAATTGCTGGACTTGACCAATACGAAGCGGTTCTTTCTATATTAAGTGAGTTTGATGTGCCAATTTTTATGGATTTGGATATCGGACATGTGGCACCGATGATGCCGCTTATCTGCGGTTCCTATGGTAAAGTGACAGTAGTTGGAAATGACTGCTGTATTGCGATGAGTTTGCAATAATAAGGAAAGAAGAGGGGATATAAATGGCACTGATTTATCTTGTTGAAGATGATGATGGAATTGGAGAAATTGAAAGTTTTGCACTAAAAAATGCTGGGCATGAGGTGGCACTTTTGACAAGCGTTTCCGCTTTTTGGAAAGCGTGCAAAAAAAAAATACCGGATTTGATTGTGATGGATGTGATGTTACCGGATGCAGATGGTTTTCATATCGTGAAAGAAATCCGTGAAAAAGAATTGTATGCAAAGATTCCGATTCTTATGGTTTCAGCCAGAGATTCAGAGTTGGATATTGTGAGGGGGCTTGACTGTGGGGCAGATGACTATTTGACAAAGCCATTTGGTGTAATGGAATTTGTTTCACGTATCCGGGCTTTGCTGCGACGATTTTCGAGCAAAAAGAAACAAATTTCTGTCATTGGAAACCGGCAGAAAATCGAATTAAATAAGGACGCCAGAGAAGTTTTTGTAAAAGGGGAAAAATGCCCGCTTACTTACAAAGAATTTGAATTACTGCAGGTACTGATGAGCCATGCAGACCAGGTGATGACAAGGGATTCTTTGATGGAGTTAATTTGGGGTGTTGATTTTTTTGGAGAATCGAGAACATTAGATATGCATATTCGGACGCTGCGAAAAAAACTTGGTGAAGCCGGCAGCCAGATACAAACGATACGAAATGTCGGATATTGTTTCCGAAAAACGGAGGATGAAACAGAATGAAAAAAAGGATGCAGTTAAACTTTATGGCAATTGCTATGATATCGATGATTGCCGTGTTGTTATTAACAACGGTTGTGTTTTATAATTTGTTTCAAAATGAGGTCATTGAGAATCTTCACACCTGTGCCGATATGTTAGGAGAGGATTTAGTAAATTATAAAGATACTGACCGCATTATCTCGCAGAAAAAAGTTGATAACATACGCGTGACACTGATTGACAAAGACGGAGTTGTCTTAGCTGATTCGGATGTAAATGCAGACGTTTTAGGAAATCACAAAGAACGTCCCGAAGTAAAAGAGGCGATAGAAAAGGGAAGTGGAAAATCCATCCGAACCTCTAATACATTATCTCATGCTTCTTATTACTATGCAATACGGTTAAGCAATGGTAATATTCTCCGTTTGGCAAAAGAAAGTCAGAGTTTTATTAGCTTTTTGATACGAGTTTCACCATTTATTGGAGGAATTGCGATTCTTTTGTTTGTGGTGTCTATCTTTTTATCAAGATTATTTGCGAAAAGTATTGTTAAACCGATTGAAATGCTTGCAAAGAACATGGATCGCGAGGAACTGGCAACCGGTTACAAAGAATTAACTCCTTTTTTGAATACGATTCAAAAGCAGCACCGGGATATTGTAAAAAGTAGTAATATGCGGCAGGAATTTACGGCGAATGTTTCCCATGAATTGAAAACGCCTTTGACATCAATTTCCGGTTATTCGGAACTGATTGCCGGAGGAATGGCAAAAGGAGAAGATGCGGTACGTTTTGCCGGGGAAATCCAGAAAAATTCGTCGCGTCTTCTGACTTTGATTAATGATATTTTGCAGTTATCTGAATTGGATACAAGAAATTTTAACGATGATTTTGCGTGGGTGAATTTTGCGGATACAGTACGTAACTGCGGGGATTTGCTTGCTTTGGCGGCAAAAAAGAGAAATGTTACGCTTCATCTGGAGACAGTGCCGGAAGTTGTGATGATTCATGGCGTGACAAAAATGCTGGAGGAACTGGTATATAATTTAATTGATAACGGAATTCGCTATAATAAAGAAAACGGTCAGGTTGTAGTGTGTTTGGCGGAAACGGAAAATACCGTCATATTTTGTGTAAAAGATACCGGAATTGGAATCAGCAAAGAAAATCAGGAACGTATTTTTGAACGTTTTTACCGGGTGGACAAGGGGCGTTCGAGAGAAACCGGCGGAACCGGACTTGGACTTGCTATTGTAAAACATATTGTGGCAGTTCATCATGCGGATATTGAAGTAACAAGCGAGGAGGATAAAGGAACTGAGATTACAGTGACTTTTCATAAGGAAAATGAATGATTGGATACGAGGGATAAAAAAAGGACTGCCGATTGCAATCGGTTATTTGTCGGTGTCCTTTACATTTGGTGTAAAAGCAGTAAATGCAGGAATTCCTGTGTGGATTACGATTTTGATTTCTGTTGCCAATGTAACATCTGCCGGACAGTTTGCCGGAGTGGCAATTATGGCAGCACATGGCAGTTATTTAGAAATGGCAATGACTACGTTTATTATTAATGTGCGATATATGTTGATGTCGTTTTCTTTATCGCAGAAAGTGGACAAGAAGATGACTTTACGCCAGCGGCTGATGATTGGCTATGGTATTACGGATGAGATTTTTGCAGTGTCATCAATGGAGACAGAATCTTTGTCGGCGCGCTTTATGTATGGCTTGATTACGGTGCCGGTCTTTGGATGGACAGTTGGTACCGCAGCCGGGGCACTTGCGTCTCAGATTATGCCGGGGGCTTTATCAGCTGCGATGGAACTTGGTCTGTATGCGATGTTTATTGCAATTATCATACCGCCGGCAAAAAAGAGCAAGGCCGTTTTATTTGTTATTGGTATTGCTGTTATCTGCCAGTGTATTTTTACTGCGACACCGGTACTCAAAGAAATTTCCATTGGCTTTCAGGTGATTCTTTCTACCGTGATTGCAGCATCTATAGGAGCGTTTATGTTCCCGGTAAAAAAGGAGGTTAAAGCATGACAGAGCAGTTGATTTATATTGCGGTAATGGCAGTGATTACCTATCTGATTCGCGTTCTTCCAATTACGGTGTTTCGAAAAGAAATTACATCGCAGTGGCTTACGTCCTTTTTGTATTATGTGCCTTATGCGGTATTGGCGGCACTTACGTTTCCGGCTATTTTTACGGCAACCGGAAATGTAGTTACTTCTACGGCGGGAACGCTTGTAGCACTTATTCTTGCATATTTTGATACAGGACTTGTGATTGTGGCAGTTGGGGCAGTGGCAGGAGCGTTACTTGCTGGTATTTTTTTATGAAAGGAGGAAAGGTGAATGATGAAAAGAATTTTTACGATGATTTTGGCAGTTATGGTGTGCATGATGTGTGGGAAGGTGGATTGTCAGGCAAAACGGGCACTTTCTTCATATTCTACGCGGTCGTATGATTGGGGATTAGGACAGAATTTAAATCACAAAAAACCGAATGGAACCGGACCGACAGGATGGAAATGCAAAAAAGACCATGCTTATTACATAGGAAAATGTTCAAAAAAGAACAAGGTTGTATATCTGAGTTTTGATTGCGGCTACGAAGCCGGATATACGAAGAAAATTTTGAATACACTGAAAAAACACCATGCAAAAGCAATCTTTTTTGTGACAAAAGATTATATTATGTCAAATCCGGGATTGGTAAAGAAAATGAAAAAAGAGGGTCATCTCGTAGGAAATCATACCACACACCATCCAAGAATGGCAAAACTGAGTGTAAAACGTATTCAGAGAGAAATCAAAGACTGCGAAAAAGTAATGAAAAAGAAGTCTGGTTTTAAAATGGATCCTTTTATCCGTCCGCCGGAGGGAAACTTTAGCATGCGGAGTATTAAGGTGGCTAAATCAATGGGATATTCGACGATTTTTTGGAGTTTAGCTTATTATGATTACGACACGGCCAATCAGCCGGGAAAGAATTTTGTGATTCGCAAATTTAAGACTTATTACCATAATGGAATGATTCCACTGATTCATGCGTGCTCAAAGTCAAATACCGAGGCGTTGGGAGAAGTTCTTACTTTCCTTAAGAAAAAGGGATTTCGCTTCGGAACTTTAGACGAATTTGCAAAAAACAGTTGACGTATGGGAATTTTATGGTATAATCTTAGGTAGTGCGAAAAAATACCCGATCAGTTGTATTGAAGCACAATCTACAACTGGAGGGAGGTAAGGTGTGATACAATGTCTAGTGTAACAGTTAAAGAAAACGAATCATTGGATAGCGCATTGCGCCGTTTCAAGAGAAACTGTGCAAAAGCTGGTATTCAGCAGGAGATTCGTAAGAGAGAGCATTATGAAAAACCAAGCGTAAGACGTAAGAAAAAGTCTGAAGCGGCTCGTAAAAGAAAATACAAATAAGAAGCACATATGAGAAAGTCTGTTTTCATAAACTATTATGGAGACAGACTTTTTCTTATGCTTTGGAACCGCAACCGTAGGAATGGCATAGAATAAAAGAAAAGGGCTGTGTTTTTATGGGAAACCTTTCGGAAAAACTTCATTTGGCACCGGATATTTTAGAAAACACAACGGTTGTGAATTTGTATGGAAAAGAAATGGTGCTGGTTGAAAACTACCAGTCCATTATTGATTATACATCGGAGCAGATTAAGTTACAGGGAAAGCACAATAAGCTGATTGTCCGCGGCACATGTCTTAGGATAGACCGGTTTACCAAAGAAGACTGCAAAATATATGGTGAAATCTGCTGTGTTGAGTACATTGGCACATAAGGGGGGATTGGACTGAAGTGGTTACAGGGCTATGTTGTCTGCCAATCGCATAAAGGAAGTTTCGAGCGTTTTATGAATATGTGCCGTCATCACGGCATTTTATTATGGGGAGTAAAAAGAGAACAAGCAGTAGAATTTTGTGTTTGTGTGAAAGATTTTAAAAAGATGAAACCCATTGTCTATAAAACGAAATTACATCCACAGATTAAAAGAAAGAAGGGGCTTCCTTTTTATATCGAGAGAATGAAGAAAAACTGGACCTTTTATACGGGCTTTCTGCTCTTTTTCTTCCTTTTGTATTTTTTGTCTACCTTTGTCTGGCAGATTCAGTTTCAAGGACAGGTTACTTATACGAAAGAAACACTATTAAAAACCGTAAATTCTCTGCAGGTATACCGTGGAATGAAACGAAACCGCCTGCACTGTGATGTAATTGAAAAAAGTATTCGTCAAAAGCATCCGGATATCAGCTGGGTGTCCGCTGAAGAAAAAGGAAGTCTCCTTGTGATTTCTATTAAAGAAGCGAATCCGGAAGTGGGACGGGAACGTGCAGGACGGTTCTGTCACCTGGTAGCAGAAAAAAGCGGAATTGTTAAAAAAATTGTTGTAAACCGCGGTGTGGCATGTGTTAAGCCGGGACAAAAGGTGAAAAAGGGGCAAATTTTGATTTCCGGGATTGTTCCGGTTACCGGAGATGATGAGACGGTTGTGGATAAGATGGGAGTGGTAGCAAAAGGAGAGGTTTTACTTGTCTGCGACAGCAAATTTTCTAAAGAAATCCCGGTGAAGGTCTGCGAAAAGGAATATACAGGGAAAAAAATCTACCAGACTGAGTATGAAATCAATCACAAGACTTTCGTGATAAAAAATCCAATTAAACGGTTTAATAACGCTAAGAAATATGATATAATAACAACGATATTGCCAAAATGGGAGGATTTACCGATTCCTTTTACTTTTACGAAACGAAAAAAGGAGTTTCGTGAATATACGTTTGTAATTCGAAAGAGAAACCGCAAAGAACTTTTTAAAGAAGGAAAGCGGCTGTATCAGAAATTATTACGGCAGTGCAGACAGGATGGATTGGAAATTCTTTCAAAGGAAGCGAAAATAACCAAACAAAATGAAAAGATTTGGTTAATCAGCGGACAGATTCGTTTCCTTTGCAAAAAAACAAGAAAACAATATATCGCAGAGAGCGAACTTAAGATTGATAAGAAAGCAGAGGAAAAGCAGGATGGAGACTCATGAAGTAATCTTAGAGATTCCTTTGGAGCATGAAAGGAATTTGTTTGGCGGTCTTGACTGCCATGTAAAGAAGATTGAACGAACGCTTCAGGTAAGCGTAATTCTGCGCGATGGTGCGGTTAAATTGGTAGGAAGTAAATCGGCAGTTGAACAGGCAAAAAATGTATTTTCGGAGCTTCTTACACTTTCGGAGCGTGGGAATACGATTACGGAGCAGAATGTAGATTATGTTCTAGCACTATCGAAGGAACATTCGGATGTGTCATTGGCAGAGATTGACAAAGACTTGATTGGCTACACCATTCAGGGCAAACCGATTAAGCCAAAAACCAGAGGCCAGCAGAAATATGTAAACCAGATACGGGAAAAAATGATGGTGTTTGGAATCGGACCGGCAGGAACCGGAAAGACCTATTTGGCGATGGCAATGGCAATTCAGGCTTTTAAAAATGATGAGGTCAGTAAAATTATTTTGACAAGACCGGCGATTGAAGCGGGAGAAAATCTCGGCTTTCTGCCGGGTGATTTACAGAGTAAAATTGATCCGTATTTAAGACCCTTATATGATGCACTTTACCAGATTATGGGAGCGGACAGCTTTATTAAAAACTCCGAAAAAGGGCTGATTGAAGTGGCACCGCTTGCCTATATGCGAGGCAGAACATTAGATAATGCATTTATTATTCTTGATGAGGCGCAGAATACAACGCCGGCACAGATGAAAATGTTTTTGACGCGTATTGGATTTGGTTCAAAAGTTGTGATAACCGGCGATTTGTCGCAGAAAGATTTACCTTTTCAGACACAATCCGGTCTGGAACAGGCATCGAAAGTATTGGAGCAGGTAGAGGATATCGGTTTTTCCTATCTGACCAATAAAGATGTGGTGCGTCATCCTTTAGTACAGAAAATTGTACATGCCTATGAAAAGTATGAGGCGAGAGAAAATTACAAAGAGTCGCGTAAAAAAGCAAACACACAGACAAAGAAAGCAGGAAAACGATGACAATTTATTTAGAAGATATGGGAGAAGTTACTTTTCCTTTTGAGCCGGAAGAACAAATTGAAAAACTGGCAGCATTTGTTACGGATTTTGTGAAGTGCCCCTATGAGCCGGAAATCAGTGTTACGCTTGTGACAAAAGAAGAAATTCATGAACTCAACCGGACGCACCGAAATGTTGACAGACCAACAGATGTGCTCAGCTTTCCGATGATGGAATATGATGCACCGGCGGATTTTTCGGGGGAGAAGTTCTGCAAGACACTTACTGTTTCCCCGGAATCAGAAGAAATGATGTTAGGAGATATTGTTTTGTGTTCGGAGGTTGTATGCGAACAGGCAGAAGAATATGGACACTCGTTACTGCGAGAGTTTTCATTCTTAGTTGTGCACAGTCTTCTTCATTTGTTTGGCTATGACCATATGGAAGAGGATGAAAGGGAAGAAATGGAAGAAAAGCAGCGTGAAATCATGAAAAAGTTACAAATTTTGAGATAATGAGACTGCGAAAGTGAGGGTAATATGAATCAGAAACAGAAAAAAATTGTTTTAGCTTTATGTGGGATTGCGGTGTTATCGCTGATTGCCGCAGGATTGTATCTGGCTTGTGGAAGAAAGTCTTTGCAGAAAAATAATCCGCAGACGGACAAGCAAGTTCAGACAAAGCAACAGGAAAATGAGCCGCAGGCAACGAAAAATCCATATGAAGGTATGGTTAAAAGTGAGCTTACCGGTAAATATATTAAGCCGTCTGTGGCAAAGAAGCGTCCCTATGCGATTATGATAAACAATATTGAGTATGCGTTTCGAAATCAAAAAGGAACATCGAAAGCAGATATTATTTATGAGGCACTGGCAGAAGGTGGAATTACCCGCATGATGGCGGTCTATGAGGATGTCGGCAAGGTGAAAAAGATTGGTTCAGTGCGAAGTGCAAGACACTACTATGTACAGTTTGCCAAAGAATGGGATGCGATTTTCTGTCATTTTGGACATACCAAATATGCAGTGTCAAAAATTAAAAAGTTGGGAACAAACAATTTGAGTGGTTTGTCAGCAATTGGTGGTGTTGTGTACGCCAGAGATTTATCCATCCGCGCCCCTCACAATGTGTTTACAAATGGAAAGAAAATGAAAAAAGGCGCAAAAAAGCTTGGATATTCATTGACAAGGAACTCCGAGGCAATGGCAAAACATTTTAATTTTGCGAATGAGGATACGGAACCTGCAAATGGAAAAACAGCTAAGTCGGTTACGATTCCGTTTTCGAATTACTCCACATGTAAGATGAAATACAGTGCTAAGAGTAAAACCTATAAAAAATATGAATACGGGCAAAAACATATGGACACGTATTACAAAAAACAGCTTGCATTTAAAAATGTAATTATACAACTGGTGAGTGAGTCAAATATTGACCACAATGGATACCAGACGATGAAACTTGGCAATACTTCCGGAAAAGGGTATTATTACAGCGATGGCAAACGGATTTCTATTACGTGGAAACGTGTGGAAACAACGAATGAAATGGCGTACTATGATGAGTCCGGTAATGTGCTGACGATTAACCCGGGCAAAACTTACATTGCCGTGTACCCTAAAAATCGACAGAATTTGATTAAGTGAAAGGACGAATAGAGCATTGAGTACGAAAAAGAAAAATGCGGATTATTTAAAGCAGGGCGGTATTTTGGCGATGGCATCGCTTATCGTACGAATTATCGGTATGGTTTACCGAATCCCGATGTCTAATATCCTTGGCGAAGAGGGAAATGGAATCTATGCAGTTGCTTTTGAGATTTATGATTTGATTTTGATTATTTCTTCGTATAGCCTGCCACTTGCTTTATCAAAAATGATTTCTGCCAGACAGGCAAACAGAGAACATAAAAATACAGGAAGAATTTTGAAAGTTGCCCTGCGTTTTGCCATAATCTCCGGTGGTGCATTTGCTTTGATTTTGTTTTTCGGAGCAGGTGTGATTGAACATACGATTTATCCGGAATACAGTGGTGTTCAGATTCCTTTGCGTGTACTTGCACCTACAATTTTTATTGTGGCCTTATTAGGTGTGTTTCGTGGTTTCTTCCAGGGAAAAAGAACTATGATACCGACAGCGGTTTCACAGATTATTGAGCAGGTGGTCAATGCCATTGTCAGTGTAGCGGCAAGCTATTTGTTTATGAAGTGGAATGCTGATAGTTTGCAACAGGCTGCATGGGGAGCAGCGGGTGGTACCCTTGGTACATGTCTTGGTGCGGCATCGGCTCTTTTGCTTGTTATGTTTGTATACTGGTTATACCGTCCGGTTCAGGCAAAGTTAGAAAAGAAAGATGTGACCGGAAATCTGGAATCTTACCAATCGTTGTTTAAGATTTTGATTCTTACGATTCTTCCGATTGTTCTTTCGCAGACAGTTTATAATATTAGTGGGTTAATTGATTATAAACTGTTTGGTTTTATTTCGGCGAAAAGAGGTTTGGATGCTGTTTCCATTAAAAGTTTTGTCGGTGTGTACAGTTCCAAATACCGCTTATTGTGCAGTGTACCAATTGCGATTTCAACAGCCATTGCTTCTTCCATGATACCAAGTGCGGTGGCAGCATACACGGAGGGAGACGATGAACAGTGGAACTATAATGTTGCTTCCGGTATTAAATTTAACATGATTATAGCAATTCCTTGCGCACTGGGACTTACGGTTCTTGGACAGCCGGTTGTGCGCATGCTGTTTTCATCCTCAAACTATGTCCTTGGCGGGCATATGATGACAGTTGGTGCAACTGCTATTATCTTTTATGCACTTTCCAATGTGACCGGCGGTGCCTTGCAGAGTATTGATAAAATGCGGATTCCGGTAATTCACTCAGCAATTTCGCTGGTGATTCATATAGGAATTGTATCGTTTTTCCTAGCTTGTACCAACATTGGCGTTTATGCACTTTTGATTGGTAATATCACATTCCCGATTCTTGTGTTTATTCTGAATCTTCGTGCAATCAAGCGCTATGTGCCTTCGTACCGGCAGGAAGTTATTAAGACGTTCTTTGCTCCTTTGGCAGCGGGATTTTGGATGGCACTTGCTGCGGTAAGTGTTTACGGCCTTGTGGGCTTTGTGATTGGCTCAAATTTGATTCGTACAATGCTTGCGGTCTGTGTGGCGGTAGTGGTATACTTTACGGCGTTTCTTCTGCTGAAAGGTCTGACAAAAGAAGAATTGTTTGATTTCCCGATGGGAAGAAGATTATATTTGTTAGCTAGAAAAATGCACCTAATGAAGTAAAAAAGAGAAGTTTAATTGGTTCAAGACGGGATAACGCGGTGCGTTATAGTCTTGAACCAATTAAACTTCCTTTTTTTGATTTTTTGTAGAGAAGTGTTTAGTTGATGGAGTCGCAGTATTCGTTGTAACGTTCATCCATTAATTCATCAATATAGTTTTCGTTGAAGAGAGGAAACTGTTCTTTAACTTTATTACACATTGCCGAGTGGGCGGTGAAGTAGTTTTTTTCTTCTGTTTCTTCTTCATTAATTAAAGATGAGATGTATTCATCAGTGATGTTTGCTTCAATCCAGTCTAATACATCATCACTTGCTCTTTCTTCCTGGGAAACCATGGATTTCATTTTCTTTGCACGCAGAAGAGAAGTAATTCCTACAATGAAGAAAATGACAAAGACAACGGCCATAATTAAGGATGAAAATTTATTAAATAAGTTAATGTATTCAAATAAATTCAGTGCCAAAAGACCGAGTCCCAAAAGACCAAATACAATAAAGGAAATACCGCTGAATTTTAAATCTGTGTATTTGTCTTTTTTCTTGACATAAACGGAACTGGATTCGGTACGGAGTTCGGAAAGCATTTTACTTGCTTCTTCGTCCTGAATCTGGGCAAGTTCGTCGTCAATATCCGTCATCATGGAAGAAACGGTTTCTTCTGTCATTTCTGATGCACCGTCAAAAGATTCAAATGTTTCAGCTTTTTCATCGTATTCTTCTTTGGCAACGACAACGTAAAATCCATCGTCAAATTCATCTTCTTCGGTAACCGGCATAATTCCTGCGGTAAGTACCCCTTCTACATTCAAATATAAAACCAGTTTTGCACCAATTTCTTCATTGGCAACATGACATAAACGAACCGGTTTTACTTCATCCGTTTCTTCCGGAAGTTCATCGACTAATTCCACACCACAGTCGGCGCAGAGGGTAATTCCATCGACATATTCGTTTTTACATTTTGGACACCACATAATTTGGTCCCTCCTTCGCATAAATTCACTTGTTTCAATATAGCATAAGTTGATTCAAGTGGCAAGATATTTGACAGTATATCATAAAGTTGTGTATAATTGACGAACAGAATGTATGAGAAAGGACAACAGAGCATGAGAAAACTAGCGCTTCGTGATGAAGTTTTAATGCAGGTTGAAAAACCGGCCAGATATATTGGAAATGAAATTAATATGGTAAAGAAAAATCCGAGAGAAGTTGATGTCCGTTTTTGTATGTGTTTTCCGGATGTATATGAGATTGGAATGTCACATCTTGGAATACAGATTTTATATGATATGTTTAACCGCTGGGATGACACCTATTGTGAAAGGGTTTATTCTCCGTGGCCGGACATGGACAAGATACTGCGTGAGAAAAATATTCCCTTGTTTGCTTTGGAGAGCCAGGAGCCGATTCGGGCGTTTGATTTTCTTGGTATTACGATTCAGTATGAAATGTGTTATACCAACATTTTGCAGGTCTTGGATTTGTCGCACATTCCGCTGCACGCCGGTGAGAGAACATGGGATGATCCGATTGTAATCGGAGGTGGTCCGTGCACATATAATCCGGAGCCCATTGCTGAATTTTTTGACATTTTTTATATTGGAGAAGGAGAGACTGTTTACCGCGAATTATTGGATGTTTATAAGGATTCCAGACAAAAAGGAGAGGACCGGTTGACATTTTTGAAGCGGGCATCCGGTGTGGAAGGGCTGTATGTTCCTCTTTTATATGATGTAACGTATCACGAGGACGGAACGATTGCGTCTATGGAGCCAAACTGCAAGGAAGCACCAAACCGTGTAAAAAAACAGGTGGTGACGGATTTGAGTGATACTTATTATCCATCTAAACCGTTGGTGCCGTATATTCGAGCTACGCAGGACCGAGTCGTGCTGGAAATCCAGCGTGGATGTATCCGCGGATGCCGTTTCTGTCAGGCGGGGATGATTTATCGTCCGATTCGTCCGAGAAAACTTGATTTTTTGAAACAGCGGGCAATTGAGATGCTTGACAATACCGGGTATGAGGAAATTACTTTAAGTTCTTTAAGTTCAAGTGATTATGATGAACTGGCGGATTTGGTTTATTATCTGATTGAAGAATGTCGTCAGAGAAAATTAAATATTGCGCTGCCATCGCTTCGTATTGATGCGTTTTCCTTGGATGTTATGAGTAAAGTTCAGGATATCAGAAAAAGCAGTCTGACATTTGCGCCGGAGGCAGGATCTCAGCGCATGCGTGATGTGATTAATAAAGGTCTTACAAAGGATGTGATTTTAAAAGGAGCATGGGAAGCTTTTCAGGGAGGCTGGAAACGTGTTAAACTATATTTTATGTTAGGGCTTCCTGGTGAAACGGATGAGGATATTGCAGCAATTGCGGAATTGGCAAATGATATCGCTGCTACCTATTTTGAACTTCCAAAAGAAGAACGTCAGGGAAGACCGGAGATTACGGCAAGTACGTCATTTTTTGTACCAAAGCCATTTACTCCGTTCCAGTGGGCGCCGATGGGAACGGCAGAGTATTTTGATGAGAAACGCCGGTTCCTTACCGGTAAGGTGAGAGAACAGATAAATCAGCGTTCCATCCGTTATATCTGCCATGATGCTGTGACTTCTGAATTGGAAGGAATCTTTGCCAGAGGTGACAGGAAACTTTCAGATGTGATTGAAAAGGCTTACAAAAAGGGGTGCATTTTTGACGCATGGACGGATTATTTCCGCCCGGATGTATGGAATGAACTTCTTGATGAACTTTCGGTGGACCGTGATTTTTATAATTACAGAGAACGAAACGAAGACGAAATCTTTCCATGGGATTTTATTGATATTGGTGTCAGCAAACAGTTTTTACGCCGTGAATATGAAAATGCAAAGCAGGGAAAGGTTACGCCGAACTGTAAGCAGAAGTGCAGTGGATGCGGAGCTGCTTCGTTCCATGCGGGTATCTGTATGATGGATAGAAAAGCAAGTGGAGGTAGTGCACAATGAAAACAAGAATGCGTTTTGTAAAATGCGGCTCGATGAAGTTTATCGGACACCTTGACTGCATGCGTTTTTTTCAGAAAGCGATTCGACGTGCAAAATTGGATGTTGCGTATTCAAAGGGGTACAGTCCGCACCAGTTAATGAGTTTTGCTTCGCCGCTTGGCGTCGGTGTAACAAGTGACGGAGAATATATTGATGTAGAATTTTATTCACTGCCGGATCTTTCACTGCCGGAGCTTGTGACCTACTTAAATCAATTTATGACTGATGAAATATTTGTTACAGACATTGAAATCATGCCGGATGGTTTTAAAAATTCGATGTCGCTTCTTATCGCTGCGGATTATATGGTAGTGGAAAAAGAAGCGGGTGTTTTTCCGGAAAATTGGCAGGAAAAATGGCTTTCTTTTATGGAGCAGCAAGAAATTGTGCTTGAGAAAAAGACGAAAAAATCTGTGAAAGAAGTGGATATTAAACCACATATTCTTGCCTGGGATTTTTCAATGGATGCTTTTGCTAAAAAAAATGGTGAAAACTATGGAACACTTCACTGTGATTATGAGGGAAACTCGCTGTTTATGCGGCTGACAAGCGGAAGTGAGACAAATATTAAGCCGGAACTTGTGATGCAGGCATTTTATGCATTTTGTGAGAATGAATTAGAACCTTATTCGTATCAGATTCACAGAATGCAGATGATTTTTAAGAAAAAGGGAGAATAGATGATGACAAACCGCAGCCAGATTGTAATTACAAAAGTGCAGGATAAAACGATACTGGTTTCTGTGCATAACGACAAATTATATGATGTTTTAGTAGAAAACGAGGAAAATACTTCCGGAAATGTTGGTGATATTTTTGTTGGGAAAGTGCAGAATGTCGTGGATAACATTCATGCGGCTTTTGTGGAATTTGAGAAAAATAAGGTTGGATTCCTTCCTTTAAGTGAATGTCAGGGGAAAACGGTAAAAGCCGGAGATGAATTTGTTGTTCAGATTAAGCAGGCGGCAGTTAAGACAAAACAGCCGGTACTGACAATTTTCCCGGAAATTGCAGGGCGGTTTGCAGTTGTTTCCACAAAATCAAAAACAAAAGGTGTTTCAAAAAAAATTACAGAGGAAGAAAAAAAGAAAGAACTTTATAAAATCTTAGAAGATTTTTGTGAGGATCCCTATGGTGTGATTCTTCGCACGAGTGCTAAGGCAGCGAGTGAAGAAGAAATCAGAAAAGAGTGCACCGGACTTCTGAAACAAATGCATGAGTTAATGGATTACAGTGAGTATAAAACAAGATTTAGCTGTTTGTATCGCGAGGCGTCGTTTTATTTAAAATATATCCGAAGTTTGGAACTTTCAAATTTTGAGAGGATTGTCACGGATTTACAATCGGTTTATGAAGAACTGTATCCGATTTATGGGGATAAGGTGGAATTATATTCGGATGATAGTTATTCACTGGATAAATTACTCGGCATTTCGACAAAGTTATTAAAAGCAAATGAAAAGAAAGTGTGGTTAAAGAGCGGCGGTAATCTTGTGATTGAGCCAACAGAGGCATTGACGGTTATTGATGTGAATACCGGAAAGGCAGTGGATGGCAGGAGAAACAAAGAGACGACATTTTATAAAATTAACTGTGAGGCTGCCATCGAGGCAGCGCGCCAGATTCGCATGCGCAACCTTTCGGGTATTATATTAATTGATTTTATCGATATGAAAGAACAAGAACATGTGGAAGAACTGATGCAGCTTCTCCGTATGAAACTTTCGGAAGATAAAGTAAAAACCGTACTTGTGGACATTACAAAACTTGGACTTGTTGAGATTACGAGAATGAAAAAAAATCCACCTTTGCGGGAGGCGTTGTCTTGGGAGTGAAAAGTAAGAGAAAAATGTATTTTGCGGCAAAAAAGAAGAACTCATGGCGATGAGTTTTTCTTTATTATGTTAGTTGTCATGTGTCGCTATTAGATGCGGCAACAAGCGCATCCAGGAAAGTATTCCGAGACGCGTTTATAAGATAAAGAAAAACTGAGTTTGGCTAGCTTTGTTTGTGTCAAGTAATCCTTGCAATCCTTTCAGTCGTCCAGTGTTTCATGGAAAAAAGATTTACAAAGCATGGGTTATAAGTGCGCCGGTATGAGGTGCCTGTATTATAGGCACCCATACCGCTGCGTGCTTATGTAGCGCAAGCGCCCATGCGAGTAAACTTTTTTCCATGAAACACGGAACCTGAAAAAAGTGCCAACGATTACTTGACACAATCATTTTCAAGTAATCACTTGCTTTTTAACTATTTTATATGATAAACTTTATATTGTTATAATATTTAACACCAAAGAAAGGGATAAAAATGAAAAAACTTCAAAAAGCATTTGAAACTTCAGTTAATATATGCTTTGTCAGCGATGAGAAGTATGCAAAACCACTTTGTACATCGCTGTATTCTCTCTTATATAATCGGGACAAGACACGAAATTATGACATCCTTATTTTACAAGATGACATTCCCGGGGAGGCACAAGAACAAATTCATGCACTGGGAAAAGACGAGCCGGGAGTCAGCATCCGTTTTATTAATATGAGAGAAAGAAAAAAGTTTTTTCCGGAAACGGCAAATGCGTATTACACAGCAGCTATCAATTACCGCTTGTATCTGTTTGATGAGATGTTCGCAAATTATGAAAAAATGTTGTATTTTGATTGCGATATGATTTTTTTGGATGATGTAAGCAAACTCTACGATACGCATCTTGGTGAAAAGGAAGTGGCGGCTGTTCGTGCAGAAGATCTTCGTGTTTTGTCACAGACGCGCCGTGCCATTTTTTTAGATGGTATGCCATATAATGTGGATAATTATCGAAGTGACGGTTTGAAGATGCAATATGCAGAGGATTATTTTAATTCAGGGGTATTGCTTCTGAATCTGCAAAAAGCCAGGCAGCATATTACGATGTCGCAGGTTTATGAATTGCTAACGGGGCACAAATATATGTTTAGCGATCAGGATGTCCTTAATATGCTGTTTGATGGCAAGGTGTTGCCTTTGGATTTTTCCTGGAATTATACCACATTTGTGGCAGGACATTTGCAAAGCGGCAATATTCACAGCCAAACATTGTATGCAGATCTTCAAAGGGATAAACCGGCGATTATTCATTATGTCGGGAAACGCAAGCCGTGGTCAACAGGTGAGATACTGCGAGAACAGTACGAAAAATATTATAATATAATGGAAAATAAGATTTAAAATGACAGAAATGGAGGAAAAAATGAGAAAGAAATTTTACAGACAGGCACAAAAAGGGATTTGTATTGCAACATTATCGGCTACGGTGCTTACAAGTATCCCGACCGTATCCTATGCAGAGGCGTATGCCAAGGGAAGGGCAGTTATGGAAGAAATGCAGAAGCTTTCCCTGCCTACAGAAAACGCAGTGACTTTTAATCTGGCAGATGCGGCTCTTAGACAAGAAAAAAACTTTGTAGATGCGTATGGTGAGGATTTTACTACTACCGTCATCGAAATTAATATTGCAAAAAATGGAACTTACATCATCAAAGGCTCCAATGAGATCAATGGTGCATTTGTCGACACTCACATCAAGGTAGAAAAGGGAGTGGAAGCAAATATTATTTTTGATGGAGCACAGATTCAAAATAATCAGATGTATGATTCGGGTGTGGATAGTTGTGGTAATATCTATACCAACCAGCTTTTTCCGGTACTGGACATCGAAGGAACAGCAAATCTGTATGTGGAAGAGGATTCCTGTCTTACATCGCCGGATAAGGATTATAGTTATGTGATTCAGGTAACTGGTGATATGACGCTCAAAGAAGGTAACGGCCGTCTTACTTTGATGCTAGGTAACTGCAAAGAAGATTCAGAGGAAGAAGAAAATTATGGTTATTCTATATTAGGAAGGAAAGAGGGAGAAAATCGTCGTCAGGGAACTGTCACATTGGAAGGTGGAGATCTGGTTGCCTATGGAGCAATTGAGGGGGTGGAAAAATTTACAATGACTGGAGGAAAAGCAGATTTATCCTACGGTGATGATCGTTTTGTTTATGCTAAGGATATCGCTATTTTGGGCGGAGAATTGTCACTGACTGATGATGCAGAGAAAGAATGGGTTTCGTATTTTCTTAAAGGCAGGAATAGTGTATACATTGACGGAGCGAAGATAACGGCGAAACAGAAATCTCCAACCCAGCAAAGTGTTAAAATTGGCATTGTAGAGTCAGAAGGGTCAAATACGGTAATTTGCAATAGTGTAATTTCCTATGATGAGCAATATTTTACTCTGAATCGCTTGTCAGACGTGTCAGATGTGTATGGCAGGAAAATCAGTCTTTTTACCGTGGATGGACTTTTAGAAAATACCAAAGTGAAAACCATTAACGGGCAGCCAGTCACGAATCTCCAGACCGCAGAAGACGGCACTTTGAAGTGCTTTATGGAATATGGGAAAAACATAATTACATTGGAAGATGGAAGCGTTTATACATATACTTACCAGAGTGATGGGGATAGCGGACATGCAATAGAAAACATGATTAAGGATGACCCGGCAGTAAGTACTCACAAGATTACGCTTCAGGTTGAAGGAGAGACAAATCAACAAGAGTTCGTGGTGCCGGATGGATTCAAATTGGGAAATCGATACTTTGACGGACAAAGATATTACGAATATGACTACGGAAGTGCAGGAACTCCGGACAAAATCACAGAAGATATGATGATTACTTTGCGCGAAGTGGAATTAGGAGTGACTGTGGATGGAGAAAAATTTGAAGGAGATGTGCTGCCGAATGAAGTGTTCTATTTTGCACAGGACAGAAATGGTGATAGTTTTGTCGCCTATCCGGGAGATACGGTAAAACAAGGTGCAAGTTATACATCCTGTCTTCCGGCAGTTAAAAAAGATGGAAAATGGTTTGTGAAAATAGGGGGAAAAGCCGATCTTGATTCGCTGCATAAGCTGCTTCTAAAGGATGATGCATTAAATGTTCTTTTGGATGCTGATATTGATTTTAGTGAAGAAGATGTTTCTGGATTGCTCAATGGTGTCGCAAGTTCATTTTATGGCATATTTGATGGAAATGGACATAGTATTACCAATGTGAAAAGTAACTATTATCCATATATTTTGATGGGAAATAATTATGGTACCATCAAAAATGTGCGTATCCGGAATGCAACGGTGCCATCTAGAAATTATTCGGCAGATTTTCGCTCTGGTATTCTCTGTTCCAACAATTATGGAACAATCGAAAATTGTGCGGTGGAGAATGCTGTCATAAAAACGAAGAAGAAGACAGAGTATGACGATGAAATGACTATTAAACTTCGGGTTCACAGCGCATTAGCCGGCGGAAATTATGGCACGATTAAGGATAGTTTTGTAAAGGACATTACGTTTGATGGGGATGGCGATACTTATCCGCTTAGCCAATCATTTACCGGAAGCCATATTGAAAATACATATTATCTTTCAGAAAAAACAGAAGATAAAAATGCTAAGACGGCACAGCAGTTTGCCTCTGGAGAAGTGTGCAGCCTTCTGAACCATGGGGTGAGTGACGGAAGCCAGTATTGGTACCAGAACATCGACAATGACGGTGAAAAAGACCAAGCTCCGGTGGCGGATTCTTCACACGGAACAGTATATATCGGCTATCAGGAATGTGTGAAGAGTTATTCCAATGTAAAACTTCCGGAATCACCGACTGCTCATGACACAATATATACTGCACAAGGAAATGTAATCACAGGTATTTGTAAGAAGGATTCTGCTCATTCAGTGAGGATGACAGTCAGTGGCAAGGATGCTGTATATGATAAAACAGCCCATGCGGTTGACATTGGTATCGAGTTAAGTGAAGAATGGGGCAAAGTAGAAGTGCCTTATGAAATCTTTTATACACGTGAGGGAGCTCAGACAGAGGACCTTACCAGTCCCGGTACCATCAAAGCCACTGTATCGGTAGGCACTGCTAAGGTAGAAGTGGTTTATACCATCAAAGAAGCACCGGCAGAAAAGCCGGTTGTAACGCCAACTGCAAAACCAACTGCAAAACCAACCGACAAACCAACGGCAACGCCAACTGCTAAACCGACCAAGACCTCGGATTCTCAGGCGACGAAGAAGGCTGATGAAAGGGAAAAAGCAGTACCGAAAAAAGTCGGTGCAATACTGAAAGTAAAAGGAAATAAATACAGAGTAACGAAATCAAAGGCAAAGGAATCTGCGGTTGAATTTACAGGCTATACAAACAAAAAGAAGAAGAAAGTCACCATTCCCGAGAGCATTACCGTTCAGGGTGTTGAGTACGATGTTACTTCCATTGGAGAAAAAGCCTTTAGTAACTGCAAAAAACTGACTCTGCTTGAAATCAAAACAAAGAAACTGACAAAGAAAACGGTTGCTAAAAAAACATTTAAGAGCATCCGAAAAAAGACAGTTATTAAAGTGCCAAAGAGTAAATATAAAGCATATAAAAAGGTACTTCGTGCCAGAGGACTGAACAAGAAAGTGAAGATCAAAAAATAAATTTGGGCTGGTTTCGTTTGCGTCAAATGTTCATGAAAAATACTTGACATAGTGTGATTGGTCATGCTATACTGTTAAGCGTATGCCGCACAACGAGGTTATAGTTCTGTCCATTTTTCATGAGACAGGCACCATAGTTGGCGAGTAATTTTATTAGGAGGTGCTATATGTACGCAATTATAGCAACCGGTGGTAAGCAGTATAAAGTAGAAGAAGGCGACGTAATCAAAGTTGAAAAACTTGGTTTGGAAGCTGGTTCCGAAGTTACTTTTGACCAGGTACTTTTAGTTGGTGACAAAGATGTCAAAGTTGGTACTCCAACTGTTGACGGAGCTTCTGTCAAAGCAACTGTAGTAGCAGAAGGCAAAAGTAAAAAGGTTATTGTTTATCGTTATAAGAGAAAAACCGGATACCACAAAAAGAATGGTCATAGACAGCCATTTACTCAGGTAAAAATCGAAAAGATTAACGCTTAATCTTTCAGGTGAATCTATGATTCAGGTAATTGTAAAAAAGCAGAATGGGAACATAACGGGTTTTCATATGGAAGGGCATGCCGGATACGCGGACCGGGGCAGTGATATTGTTTGTGCTTCGATTTCTGTTCTCGCCATTAACTGTGTAAATTCAATTGAAGAATTTACGGAGGATTCCTTCTCGGAGGGTATGGATGAGGAAAGAGGAATGATTTCTTTTGATTTGACAGGAGAAATTTCGGAGAAAACACAGTTATTGTTACAGTCCATGCTATTGGGAATCGAACATATTGCCGAAGAATATGGAAAGAAGTATGTTCAAATTATTAATCGTTAGGAGGAAAAGACCATGTTGAAAATGAACCTTCAGTTGTTTGCTCATAAAAAAGGAATGGGTTCTACAAAGAACGGTAGAGATTCCGAATCTAAACGCTTAGGCGCTAAAAGAGCTGACGGACAGTTTGTTTTGGCTGGAAATATTCTTTACAGACAGCGTGGCACCAAGATTCATCCGGGTGTTAATGTTGGTAAAGGTGGAGACGATACATTGTATGCTTTGGTAGACGGTGTTCTTCGTTTCGAGAGAAAAGGAAGAGATAAAAAACAGGCTTCCGTATATCCAGTGGAAAGCAAATAAAATCGAAATGATTTGTCAGGGGGCTGCCTTATGTGCAGCCCCTTATTCGTTCATAGAAAGGAAAAAAGTATGTTTGCAGATCGAGCGAAGATAACAATCCGCTCCGGAAAAGGCGGTGACGGTCATGTTAGTTTCCGCCGTGAAAAATACGTTGCTAACGGTGGACCGGATGGTGGCGATGGTGGCCGCGGCGGTGATTTGATATTTGAAGTTGACCCGGGCATTAATACGTTAAACGAATTCCGTCATGTGAGGAAATATTTTGCAGGAGACGGAGAGCCGGGCGGCAAAAGACGCTGTCACGGAGCTGATGGAGAAGATAAAATCGTAAAGGTGCCGGCAGGTACAATTGTACGTGAGGCACAGACAGGACAGGTAATTACCGATATGTCTTACGAAAATAATAGAGAAGTGGTACTAAAAGGTGGAAACGGCGGAAAGGGAAACCAGCATTTTGCAACACCTACGATGCAGGTGCCTAAGTATGCCCAGCCGGGCAAACCCGGTATTGAACTTGAAGTTATCCTTGAATTAAAAGTTATTGCTGATGTTGGTTTGGTTGGATTCCCAAATGTCGGAAAGTCTACCCTTTTATCAAGAGTGACGAACGCACAGCCAAAGATTGCAAATTATCATTTTACAACTTTGAATCCAAATCTTGGTGTGGTTGATTTAGATGGTGCCGATGGATTTGTTATCGCTGATATTCCGGGATTGATTGAAGGAGCTTCAGAAGGTGTTGGATTAGGACATGAATTTTTACGTCATATTGAACGTACCCGCGTGCTCATTCATATGGTAGATGCGGCATCCACAGAGGGCAGAGACCCAATTGAAGACATTCATGCCATTAACGAGGAATTAAAAGCTTATAATCCGAAAATTGCTAAGCGCCCGCAGGTCATTGCTGCCAACAAAATCGATTGCTTTTATGGTGAAGACCGTGAAAAAGTATTGCAGGCAATCAAGGATGAATTTGAACCGGAAGGAATTTCAGTATTTCCGATATCTGCTGTCAGCGGAGAAGGTGTGCAGGCATTACTTTATCATGTCAAAGACATGCTTGACCATGTCAAAGAAGAACAGGTTGTTTTTGAAAAAGAATACATGATAAAAGAACCGGATTTCTCAAATGAACCGTATACGGTTGAAAAAAGCGAGGAAGAAGAAGGACTTTACATTGTCGAAGGTCCTCGTATCGAAAGAATGCTTGGTTATACCAATCTGGATTCCGAAAAAGGATTTGAATTCTTCCAAAAATTCTTAAAAACAAACGGAATCCTTGACGAATTAGAAAAACTTGGAATCGAAGAAGGCGACACCGTAAAAATGTACGGCTGGCAATTTGAATTTATGCGATAACTACAAAGCAACGCACATCTGCACGAATACACTTATGCAAGCTCGCTTGCAAATAAGTGTATTCGCGCAGATGTATGTCGCGCGTAGCGCGACCGAGATGAAGCGAAGCGAAATCGAGGTGCGTTGCGAAAAGCAACAAGGCACGAGATGAAGCGAAGCGAAATCGAGGTGCGTTGCGAAAAGCAACAAGGTGCGAGATGAAGCGAAGCGGAATCGAGGTGCGTTGCGGAAAGCAGCGAGGCGCGTTGCGCGTAGCAATGCGAAGCAAGAAGGAGGAAAAAATGACAAGCAAACAAAGAGCCTATTTAAAAAGCCTGGCAATGAAGATGGAACCAATCATGCAGATTGGCAAGGCAACCATCACACCGGAACTTACAGAATCGGTAGAACAGGCATTAGAGGCAAGAGAATTAATCAAAATTAATGTATTAAAAAACTGTGTGGCAATGCCCGGTGATGTTGCAGCACTGTTAGCAGAACGGACTCATTCGGATGTAGTACAGGTAATCGGAAGAAAAATTGTATTATATCGTGAATCTAAAACAAAGAAAAAAATTGAACTGCCAAAGGCAAAAAATACAAAGGAGTAGGTAAAAGAATGAAAATCGGAATCATGGGCGGAACATTTAATCCGATTCATAATGCTCATTTGATGATGGCTCAGGCTGCGTATGAACAGTATAAATTGGATGAAATATGGTTTATGCCATCAGCGAAACCACCGCACAAAAATCAGGATGAAATTGCAGAAAAAGAACATAGAAAACGTATGGTTCAGTTTGCGATTGACAAAACCCCGTATTTTAAATATTCAAATGTTGAATATAAAAGAGAAGGGAAAACATACACGTATGACACACTTGTAGAATTAAAGAAAGAAAGAGAAGATGCGCACTTTTATTTTATTATGGGTGGCGACTCTTTAGCGCAGTTTGAACAGTGGTATCATCCGGAAAAAATTGTGAAATTGTGTACGATATTGGCTGCCTCACGGGATGAGGTTTCCTATGAGCAGACGAAAGAGTACTGCAAGCAGTTAAGTGAACGGTTAGATGGAGATTTTCGTCCACTGAAAATACCTGCCATGTCAATTTCTTCACATGAAATCCGAAAACGTATTAAAAAGGGAAAGTCAATTATTGGATATTGTCCGGAGCCTGTGGTACGTTATATTCAGATGCACCGGTTATATGGTGACTCTAGTTTTGAAATACCTAAAAACGAAAAAGAACAGATGGACTGCTTAGCGGCATCGCTTCGGCCGAAACGATTTGTTCATACGTTAGGAGTTGCCAATATGGCGGCAAATCTTGCCATGATGCATGATGATGTTTCACTGCAAAGAGCAAAATTAGCCGGTCTTTTGCATGACTGTGCGAAATATCTGACGAATGAAGAGATATTTGCCTTATGTGAGAAACTGGAAATTCCATTGTCTGAGTCCGAAAAAAGTACCCCTGCTGTAATTCATGGGAAATTAGGTGCTAAATTAGCGGTGCTTCGATATGGCATAGAAGATGATGAAATTTGTTCTGCCATTGCCTGTCATACAACCGGCAAGTCGCAGATGACGACATTAGAGAAAATAATTTACATTGCGGATTATATTGAGCCAAACCGTGATATGGACTGCAAACCATATCCGCTTGAAAGAATTCGAAGGACAGCCTTTTTTGATTTGAATCAGGCAACAGGTATGATTTTAAAAAACACATTAACGTATTTAGAAGAGAATCAGATGCCGATTGATGAAATGTCACTGGAAGCGTTTCATTATTATTTCACAATAAAATAGAATCAGGAGGAAACGTTAGATGGAAAATCAGTCGAAAAAAATGGTACAGATTGTTTATGATGCCTTGGATGAAAAACTGGGAGAGGACATTGAGATACTTAAAGTCGATGAAATTTCGATAATTGCAGATTATCTGGTAATTGCAAATGGAAGAAATCAGAATCAGTTAAATGCCATGACGGATTTAGTCGAGGAAAAAATGATAGAAGCCGGCTATAAAAGCAAGAGAATTGAGGGGAATAAAAATTCTTCCTGGGTTTTGATGGATTATGGCGATGTAATTGTTCATGTTTTTTCCAAAGAAGACCGCTTGTTTTATGATTTAGAGCGAATCTGGAAAGATGGAAAGAAGATTTCGAGAGAAGAATTATAAAAAAATTCCATGCGTAAGAGATAAGATAACGCTTCGCGTTATAAGCCTCTTACACATGGAATTTTTTTATTGCATTTTGTTCGAGAGAGCAATAAAAAGATTTTATATGCTCTGTTTTTGTGATATAAGTTTAGAAGAAGCGGTATAAGCCGATTACTTTTCCTAATATGATTACTTCGTTTACATAAATTGGCTCCATAGAATCATTTTCCGGCTGGAGACGGTAACGTCCGCTTTCTTTGTAGTAAGTTTTTACCGTGGCGGAATCATCAATTAATGCAACTACAATATCGCCGTCTCTGGCAGTAGGAGTCTGCTGCACAATGATTTTGTCACCGTCATAAATACCGACATTTATCATACTTTCACCGCGGACATCAAGCATAAATAAGTTACCGGCAGGGAGCTGGTCTGCAAGCATTGGAAAATAATTTTCGATATTCTGCTCCGCAAATAATGGGGCACCGGCGGCAACATGTCCTAACAATGGAATGTTGCGGATTTCGCGCCTGGATAAATTAAAATCATCATCTATAATTTCAATTGCACGTGGTTTCGTCGGGTCACGGCGGATATAACCATTCTTTTCCAATGTCTCCAAATGAGAGTGTACTGAAGATGTTGACTTTAAATGAACAGCTGAACAAATTTCCCGTACTGCCGGTGGATATCCCTTTTCTAAAATTTGTGCTTTTATGTATTCTAATATTTCAGCCTGCTTTGCTGATATTCTGCCATTTCCCATAAGAAACCTCCTAAAAAATTAGTAAAATACAAACAATTGTTTGCTTTTTAAATATATCATAATTTATTATATGTGTCAAACGAATGTTCGCTTTTTTGCGAAAAATGGAATTTATCATAGACAAATGACGACAGAATGGTTATAATAAACAAAGATATTCAAGATAAGGAGTGTAAATGGGAATGAAAAACGAGAAAAAAGGCTTTTTTAGCAGAATGCTGAGTTCAGAACATAAAGTATTTGAGACAAGTATGTTTGGTATTAGCGTGGTACTTACACTTGCGTTAGTGATTGGAATTGGCTATTATATTTCGGTTGCTTTCTTTAATCATAATACGGTTACAGATGAAGAGGCTAATGCTTCTGCTGTATCGGACAGTGCTGTTACGGTAAGAGAAAGTCCGGAGCCAACACAGACACCGGATGAAAATACGATGATTCGTGAAGATGATGCCGATACGCAGGTGGATGAGGAACTGGCAAAGGCAACGGAAGGTTATACGACATCGACTGTTAATATGCGTTCCGAACCGTCTTTGACGGCAAGTGTTGTGGCAAAAGTTCCGGCATCGACAAAACTGACTTTCTCTGGTTTGCAGAAGAAAGAATGGATGGAAGTTGAATATAATGGACAGAAAGGTTATATCAATGCGATGTATCTCTCTGTTGATAAACCAAAACCGATTGAGACAGTTACTCCAAGACCGACTCAGACACCGGTTCGTACAACGGCTACACCAAAGGCTACAAAAGTACCAAAGGCTACGAAGACACCAAAAGCGTCCAAATCGCCAAAGGCTACGAAGATGCCGAAAGCAACGAAAACGCCAGGTACTGTTGTTACAAAAGAACCGACTCAGGCACCAACAGAAGCGCCAACTCAGGCACCGACAGAAGCACCAACTCAGGTACCGACTCCAGAGCCGACTGCTAATACAACAGAATAGATTGGAATATTGCGAAAGAGGTAACAAAGACCATGGAACAGTTAACGCCAATGATGCAGCAGTACATGGAAACGAAAAATGAATATAAAGACTGTATTCTCTTTTACCGGTTAGGTGACTTCTATGAAATGTTTTTTGATGATGCCATATGTGCACACAAAGAACTTGAATTAACCCTGACCGGAAAGAGTTGTGGTCTTAAAGAGCGGGCACCCATGTGTGGTGTCCCGTTTCATTCTGCGGAGACATATATTAACCGTTTGGTAGAGCGGGGCTATAAAGTAGCGATTTGTGAACAGGTAGAAGACCCAAAACTGGCAAAGGGATTGGTAAAAAGAGAAGTAACACGTATTGTTACACCGGGTACCAATTGTTTTACCGGTTCTTTAGATGAAACGAGAAATAATTATTTAATGGGAATTGTTTCAGTTGACCATAGTTTTGGCATTTCGATTGTAGATGTCACAACAGGAGAATATATGCTTACCGAAGTAGAGTCGGTAAGTAAACTTTTGGATGAAGTAAATAAATTTATGCCAGCCGAGATTATCTGCAATGATTCCTTTTACATATCCGGCGTTGATTTGACCGATTTGAGTGAACGGCTTGGAATTACCATTTCTGCACTCGAACCGCGCTACTTTGAAAAAGAAAGCTGCCGGGAGGCTCTGTGTCGTCATTTTCATGTAAGCAGTTTAGACGGCATGGGAGTAGAGGAATACTCGATTGGCATGATTGCGGCAGGAGCCGTCATGATGTATTTGATTGAAACGCAAAAGTGTGCCCTAGAGCACATTTCACATTTGCAGCCGTATCATGTTGGCAAGTATATGCTTTTAGACAGAAATACCAGACGGAATCTGGAACTGGTAGAGACACTGCGTGAAAAGCAGAAAAGAGGTTCGCTTCTCTGGGTGCTTGATAAGACAAAAACAGCGATGGGTGCCAGAAAATTGCGTGCTTCCATTGAACAGCCTTTGATTGAGGAAGAAGAGATTCTTGCGCGTTATGATGCGATTGAGGAATTAAATGCGAATGTTATTACCAGAGAGGAAATTCGTGAATATCTGAATCCGGTATATGACTTAGAGCGTCTTTTGAGCAAAATCAGTTACCGTACTGTAAATCCAAGAGATATGATAGCACTGGAATCTTCTTTGGAAATGCTTCCGGCGATTCGTATGCTTCTTGGCAATTTTAAAGCGCCGCTTTTTAAAGACTTATATGATAAGATGGATGCACTGGAAGATATTTACGGATGGATTCATTCGGCAATTGAGGAAGAACCACCGATTTCGGTAAGAGAGGGCGGTATCTTTAAAAACGGTTATCATGAAGAAATTGATAAGCTCAGACAGGCAAAAACCGAAGGCAAAGACTGGCTGGCAAATTTAGAGGCGAAAGAAAAAGAACATACAGGAATTAAGAATCTTAGAATTAAATATAATAAAGTTTTCGGGTATTATTTTGAGGTCACAAAATCTTTTCTTGACCAGGTGCCGGAAAACTGGATTCGAAAACAGACATTGACAAATGCGGAGCGTTACACAACCGATGAACTGAAAGAAATGGAAGATGTGATTCTTGGAGCTGAGGACCGGCTTTATAATCTGGAATATGCGGTATTTTGCGAACTGCGGGATAAAATATTTGAGCAAATGAAGCGGATTCAAGATACGGCATCGGTGATTGCCTTTTTAGATATGTTAGCATCCCTTGCATATGTAGCGGAGCATAATCAGTATGTCCGGCCAACCATCAATCACAATGGCTCTATTACGATTAAAGAGGGCAGGCATCCGGTGATTGAGCAGATGATGACAAAGGATATGTTTATTGCTAACGATACCTATTTAGATGATGATACACACCGGGTTGTGATTATTACCGGTCCAAATATGGCGGGTAAATCTACCTATATGCGTCAGACAGCATTGATTTCTTTAATGGCGCAGATTGGCTGTTTTGTTCCAGCAAGAGAAGCAGATTTGTCATTAGTTGACCGCATATTTACGCGTGTCGGGGCATCGGATGACTTGGCGAGCGGGCAGAGTACCTTTATGGTGGAAATGACCGAAGTTGCCAATATTTTACACAACGCAACAAAAGACAGTTTGATTATTTTAGACGAAATCGGCCGCGGAACCAGTACTTTTGACGGACTAAGTATTGCATGGTCGGTTGTTGAACACATAGTAAATAAGAAAAAAATTGGAGCAAAAACGTTATTTGCCACACATTACCACGAATTGACGGAATTGGAGGGTAAATTAGAAGGTGTTCAGAATTATTGCATTGCCGTAAAAGAGGATGGCGAGGATATTGTATTTCTTCGCAAAATTGTAAAAGGCGGTGCAGACCGCAGTTATGGTATTCAGGTTGCCAGACTTGCCGGTGTTCCGGATGAAGTTTTAGTCCGTGCAAGGGAAATTGCGGATTTGTTGGAGGCCAAAGATGCCAATAGTAATCTATCAAAACTTACGGATTTAAGTGAGAAAGATTTAAAAGGCGGCACGGAAGCCATGACGCAGCTTTCCATTTTTGATACGATGGAGACGACAAATCAGACGGATGCCATTTTGTTTGAACTGCGTGATATTAATTTATCCAATGTGACACCGATGGATGCGATGAATTTAGTTTACAAGTGGCAGAATAAATTAAAAGAACAGTGGTAAAAAGAAACGGAGGATGTCATGATTCAAGTTCTTGACCAAAAAACGATAAATCAAATTGCGGCAGGCGAAGTTGTGGAACGTCCTTCGGCTGTTGTGAAAGAATTAATGGATAATTCTTTGGATGCCGGTGCATCCGCCATTACAATCGAAATAAAAGAAGGCGGAATTTCCATGATTCGTATCACGGATAATGGTGCCGGTATTGCAAAAGAGGAAATCCCGACGGCATTTTTACGCCATGCGACAAGCAAAATTAGAAATACTGAGGATTTACTTTCGGTAACAAGTCTTGGGTTCCGCGGCGAGGCATTGTCAAGTATTGCGGCGGTAGCTCAGGTTGAATTGATTACCAAAAGAAAAGAAGACATTGTCGGAACTAGATATTCTATTGAAGGCGGAAAAGAGACCGGATGTGAGGAAGTTGGCTGTCCGGAAGGAACTACTTTTGTGGTACGAAACTTGTTTTATAACACACCGGCAAGAAGAAAATTTTTAAAATCAAAAACAACTGAGGGAAACTATATTCATGAACTGGTGCAGCGGTATTCACTGGCTCATGCGGATATCCGTTTCTCTTTTATTGTAGATGGGAAAACAAAATTTCAGACAAGTGGTGACGGACAGGTAAAGACCAATATTTTTTATCACTACGGAAGAGAAATTACGAAAGAACTGATACCGATTTGTCAAGAACAGGATGGCATGCGCTTAGAAGGATTTATTGGAAAACCGATTTTATCAAGGGGAAACCGCTCGATGATGAATTACTTTGTAAATGGGCGTTATATCAAAAGTCCGATTTTGGCAAATGCAACCATGCAGGGATATCAGGGATTTCTTATGGGACACCGTTACCCGTTTGTGGTACTCATGCTTTCGATTGATTCTTCTTTTATTGATGTCAATGTCCATCCGACCAAAATGGAAATCCGCTTTACAAATCAGATGGAAGTTTTATCACTTGTGAGAGACACGGTTACTGAGGCATTGAAGCAGAGTACTTTAATTCCGGATGTCACACTGGATGAAAAAGAGAAGCAAAGTCCGGTAGAAGAAAAACCGATTGAAAAACAGCCGGAGCCGTTTGAATATGAAAGAAAAAAAGAGTGGAGTATGCGCGCACAACCGGAGAAAAAGATGGAAGAAAAACCATTTGTGTATGAAAGTGCACCATTTTCCGGAAAGCAGAATGTATCAATTGTAAGAGAAGATTACAAGCAATTAGATTTTAAGAAAGAAGAACAGCAAGAGGGTGTTGTTTTCCGGATTATCGGACAGGTTTTCGGCACCTACTGGCTTGTGGAGTACGAAAAAGAATTATTGATTATTGACCAGCATGCAGCTCATGAAAAAGTGTTATACGAGAAATTAATGAAAAAGTTAAAGGATAAAAAACCGCTGACACAGAATTTGATTGCGCCGATTGTTGTGTCGCTGTCAGGACGGGAAATTGAAGTGTTAGAGGAGAATGCACAGACCTTAACTGCTATTGGCTTTTGCTGGGAAATGTTTGGGGACAGAGAGTATTTGATTACCGGTGTACCGGCTGATTTTTTGAACTTAGAGCCGAAACAATTGTTTTTGGAATTGTTAGACAATTTGAGAAATCAAAATACGAAATCAGCACCGGAATTTGTAATCGACCATTGTGCTACGATGGCATGCAAGGCGGCAGTGAAGGGCAATCACACGATGTCTTACGCAGAAGCAAGAGAATTGATTGGGCAGATGTTACAGATGGATCAGCCGTATCATTGTCCACATGGAAGACCGACAACGATTGCAATGAGCCAGTATGAATTTGAAAAAAAATTCAAACGTGTGCTTTGAATGTCAAAAAGGAGTGTATGGATATGAAAAAACCAATTATTGTTTTGACAGGGCCAACCGCTGTCGGGAAAACGGAAATATCCATTGAGCTGGCAAAAGCGGCAGGCGGTGAAATTATTTCAGCTGATTCGATGCAAGTATACAAACAGATGGATATTGGAACTGCAAAAATTAAAAAAGAGCAGATGCAGGGCGTTACGCACTATATGATTGATGAATGGAATCCGGATGAAGAATTTAACGTGATGATTTTTCAAAAACGCGTAAAGGAAATTATGGAAGATATTTATAATCGTGGGAAGATTCCGATTCTTGTAGGCGGAACCGGGTTTTATATTCAAGCAGTGTTAAATGATATTGCTTTTACAAAAGAAAAACAGGGTGATGAAATCAGAGCGGATTTGCAAAATCTGGCAAAAGAAAAAGGTGCTTCTTATCTACATCATGAACTGCAAAAAGTGGATAAAGAATCCGCAGAAGCCATTCATCCAAATAACATAAAACGTGTGATTCGTGCCTTGGAGTATTTTCAAAGTACCGGACAGAAATTTTCAGATCACAATAAAGAGGAGCGGCAGAAAGGGTCGCCGTATAATTTTTTGTATCTGGTTCTCACAATGAATCGGAAGGTGCTTTATGAAAGGATTGACAAACGGGTTGACCAGATGATGGAAGAGGGACTTGTCAAGGAGGTAAAACAACTTTTGGACGCCGGTTATTCAAGAAATTTGGTTTCCATGCAAGGGCTTGGCTACAAAGAAATTGCGTCAGCTCTTTTTAAAGAGTGTACAATGGAAGAAGCTGTTTACCGCTTAAAACGAGACACCAGACATTTCGCAAAACGTCAGATGACATGGTTTCGACGGGAACGAGATGTGACAATGATTAACAAAGATAATTTTTCAAATAACCATGATATTGTAAACTATATTATGAAATTAGCAGTAGAAAAGGGCATTTGTTCATGCCGGGAAGGATAAATCATGACAACAGAAGAAATGTATGAAAAATTTGGAATTAAAAAAGATGTGATTGATTTTGGAAAAACTGTTTTGGGAGAAATCGAAGACCGGTTTGCTAAAATTGATGAAGTGGCGGAAATTAATCAGTTGAAAGTAATTCATGCCATGCAGAAGAACCGTGTGAGTGAAAACCATTTGTGGGGAACAACAGGGTATGGTTATAACGATACCGGAAGAGATACGTTGGAAGCCGTATATGCTGACATTTTTGAAGCAGAAGATGCACTTGTGCGCTCACAGATTACCTGCGGAACGCATGCGTTGACAATTGCTTTATCGTCGATTCTTCGACCGGGGGATGAACTGCTGTCGCCGGTTGGAAAACCATATGATACATTGGAAGGAATCATCGGCATCGAGGGAACAGATACCAAAGGATCTCTTCGTGAATTTGGGGTATCTTATCGACAGGTAGATTTGGTCGGTGACAGTGAATTTGATTATGCAGGAATCAAAAATGCATTAAATGAGAAAACAAAATTAGTCACGATTCAGCGTTCCAAAGGATACGCAATGCGCAAAACCTTGTCTGTTGAGCGGATTGGAGAACTGATTCGTTATATCAAATCGATAAAGCCGGATGTCATCTGCATGGTAGATAACTGTTATGGTGAATTTGTAGAAACCATCGAGCCAACGCAGGTTGGAGCCGATATTTGTGTAGGTTCTCTGATAAAAAATCCGGGTGGCGGTCTGGCACCTTTGGGCGGGTATATTGTTGGACGGAAAGATTTAGTTGAACTTGCTGCATACCGCCTTACGGCACCTGGTCTTGGCAAAGAAGTAGGGGCTTCCCTTCAGGTTAATTCGGCGTTTTATCAAGGATTATTTTTAGCACCGACGGTTGTGGCAAGTGCCTTAAAGTCAGCTATTTTTGCTGCAAATTTATATGAAAAACTTGGCTTTACGGCAAGTCCTAATGGTAAAGAAGACAGACACGATATCATTCAGGCAATTGCTTTTGGCTCACCGGAACGAATTATCGCCTTCTGCCAGGGAATCCAGCAGGCAGCCCCGGTAGATGCCTACGTTCTGCCGGAGCCATATGCGATGCCCGGCTATCACAGCGATGTCATTATGGCAGCGGGTGCTTTTGTACAGGGGTCCTCTATTGAATTAAGTGCAGATGCCCCGATTGAACCGCCTTACAGTGTCTATTTTCAGGGTGGAATTACATGGCCGCACGGAAAGATGGGTATATTAAAAACACTGCAAAATATGATTGATGGTGGATTTGTCGAATTGCCATAGATTTTGGCAAAATTCAAAAAAAATTCACAGAAAAATCTTGCTTAATAGGTATACATTTTTGCCTTGATATGGTAAAATAACAATGTTTAGGTGGAATTTGGTTCCGAAAGGAGCCGAAATGAAAAAAGAAAATTTTACCATGAAAGAATTGCCGGATTCGGAAAAGCCGTATGAGAAGTGTGAAAGAGACGGTGCAAAGTCTTTGTCGAATGCAGAATTACTTGCTGTCATTTTAAAGTCCGGAACAAAGGATAAGACGAGTCTTGCCCTCGCTTTGGAAGTGCTGAGTGCACATCCTTCTTTTCAGGGTTTGATGGGATTGTTTCATCTGACGCGCAATCAGCTTCTTCAGATTCACGGAATTGGTCCGGTGAAGGCAGTTCAGATTTTGTGTGCGGTGGAGTTGTCCAAACGACTGGCAAGAGAGAGTAAGTGTAATGCCACAAATTTTAGCCGCCCCGAACAACTGGCGGCTTATTTTATGGATGAAATGCGAAATCTCGAAACGGAGCATTTGTATCTTGCAGCACTGGATGCAAGCGGAAGGCTGCTCTACGACAAAGCAGTTTTTAAGGGAACTATAAACTATTCTGTGGTAAATCCGAGAGAGATTCTGCGGATTGCCCTGCAATGCGACGCGGCTCAGATTGTGATACTGCATAATCATCCGAGTGGGAACCCCATTCCGAGCGGAGAAGATATCAAGATGACCAAACGGTTATATGAGGCTTCAGATTTGATTGGTATTCCTTTGGTTGACCACATTATCATTGGTGATAACCGCTACATTAGTTTAAAAGAAAGAGGATTGATTTGACATGTTAGGAAAAGCAATAGGAATTGATTTTGGAACAAGTTCAATTAAGTTTTATAAAAATGGAGAGGGAATTATTCTTCATGAAAAAAGTGTAATTGCGATTTACAATAAATCTCATACTTTTGCGGTAGGAAATGAGGCGTATGAGATGTATGAGAAGGCACCGGCAAACATTCAGGTGTCTTATCCGGTAAAAAATGGTGTTATTGCCGATATCGGAAATATGCAGTCGATGATTGATTATTTCTTCCATGAACTGGATGGCAAGAAAAAGTTAAAAGGTGCAGAGTATTATATTGCGGTTCCGACTGATATTACAGAAGTGGAGAAAAGAGCTTATTTTGATTTGATTACAAATACCAATCTGAAACCGAAGAAAATCCATGTCGTTGAGAAGCCGGTTGCAGATGCCCTGGGTATGAATCTCGATATTACAAAATCTACAGGAACTTTGGTTGTGGATATCGGTGCAAATACAACAGAGATTTCCGTGATGTCCCTTGGTGGTATTGTATTAAGCCGATTGATTCCGATTGGCGGAAATCGTTTTGATGAGGCAATTATTAATAAAATCAAAAAAGATAAGAGTTTTGTGATTGGCGAAAAGACAGCAGAAGAAATTAAAATGACAATTGGTTCTGCTTATGTGACGGACGAATCCATTGACGTATGTGGACGTAATCTGGTAACAGGACTGCCAAGTGAAATTACGATTGAGTCAAAAGATGTCCATTCCGCACTGTCTGAATTGTTCCAAAGCATTGTTGATGCTGTGAAAATTATATTGGAGCGCACGCCGCCGGAAATTTCTTCCGACATTTACAAATCCGGTGTTTATCTGACCGGAGGTTCGAGCCGCATTAAGGATTTAGGACGTTTTGTATATGACCAGCTCGGACTGAAAGTAAACTTATGTGAGGAACCGGAAAGCACGGTTGTTATGGGACTTGGTGCAATTATCGAAGACCCACATTTAGCAAAATTGACCTTGTAATTTTTTCCGAAAACAAAGCGGAGGTGTTTGTGTGAAAAAGAGAAGGAAAAATAAATGGATTCATCCCAAAATATTATATATATGTCTCTCGGTTTTGTGTGTACTGTTAGTGCTTCTCTCGTTTAAGTTTACAGACCGGTTTGCCGGTGTGAAAGCATTTGTTGGGAATGTGGTGACACCAATGCAGAAGGGGATTAATTCCGTTGGTAAATACCTTTCGGATAAAGCAGATTTACTTACTTCAAAAGAAACCCTGTTAGCAGAGAATAGGGAATTGCAGGAAAAGTTAAATGACTTAAGTTATAATAATAAAATTCTCGCCCGTGAAAATGCAGAACTGGATAATTACAGAGAATTGTATAAATTGGACAAGGTATATCCGGATTATCCGAAAGTGGCTGCGCGTGTTATCAGCCGCGATGGTAACAACTGGTTCCATGTATTTACGATTGACAAAGGAAAGAAAGATGGTATTCAGGTTGATATGAACGTAATTGCCGGCAATGGTTTGGTTGGCATTGTTTCTGAAGTTGGTGAGTCGTATGCAAAGGTACGTGCCATCATTGATGATAAGAGTAATGTAAGTGCAATGTTTCAGGATACCGGGGAAACCTGTATTGTTAAAGGAAATATGGAGAGTATTTACAAAGGGTACATTGACATTGAGATGATAAGCAACACGGCAAAGATTAAAGATGGTGACGAGGTGGTTACTTCACACGTCAGTGATAAATTTTTACAGGGATTGTCTGTTGGATATGTCAAGGACATTGTAAGTGACCCGTCTTCTCAGACAAAGACAGCGCATTTAATTCCTTCGGTTAATTTTGACCAGCTGGAAAATGTACTGGTGATTACGCAGCTTAAGGACAACTCAGAAATTAAGGACATAAAGAATTATGATTAAAAAACGTATTTTGCCGGTTGTGATGATATTGGCAGCATTTTTGCTTCAGACAACCGTATTTCAATCCATAAAGTTAGCAGGTGCGGTTCCAAATCTTTTATTGGTACTGACAATCACATACGGTTATCTGCGTGGTCGTACTTCCGGACTGGTAATTGGTTTTTTTTCAGGCTTGCTGCTAGACTGCCTGTATGGAAGCGTAATTGGATTATATGCATTTATTTTTATGACAATTGGTTTTGTTGTCGGCTTTTGTAAAAAAATCTATTTTACAGACAGCCTGATTCTTCCGGTTGTTTTAATTGCCTCCAGCGATTTTGTGTATTGCTTTTACTATTATATTACCGAATTTTTAATGCGTGGCAGACTGCACTTGGGCTTTTATTTTATTCATAAGTTTCTGCCGGAAATACTTTATACAACACTGGCAGGAGTTCTTTTGTTTGAACTGGCAGCTCATTTGGAAAAGCCAAAGGAAAGAAAAAGAAAGGAGATATAGCAGATGTTTAACGGTATACTGGATATGCTGAAAAATGTGGTAAAATCAAGATTTTTCGCCCTGGTGACAACCTATATACTGCTTTTTAGTATACTTGTCGGACGTATGTTTTATCTTCAGATTGTGAAAGGCGAAACCTATGACAGAGAAGCTTCCCTGCAAAAACAGAAAATTAAAACCATTAAGAGTGCCCGCGGTAAAATTTATGACTGTAATGGTAAACTTTTAGTTACCAATGAGCAGAGTTATTCCATAACGATAGAAGATTCCGGAGATTTGAAAACAAATCAGGAAAAAAATACAATGATTGAGAAGTGTATCACTCTGATTGAGAAACATGGGGATTCTTTAGATTTGGATTTTCCAATCAGCATGAATAAAAATGGGAAATTTAAATACACGGTAAATCAGGCGGCACAGCTTCGTTTTAAAAGAGAGATTTTCTTTTGTAAATCCATCCATGAGCTGACGCAAAAGCAAAAAGATATGACAGCAGAAGAACTGTTTCGTTATATTCGCACTGAAGATAAGGTAAATACCATTCATTTCTTTGATAAAGACGAAACGTATACGGATGCAGAGGCACTGCCAATTATGACGGTGCGCTATGCGTTATTGATGAACACATATTCAAAATATGATCCGATTACATTAAGTTCTAATGTTTCGGATAAAACAGTGGCTGCCATTAAGGAAAATTCTGTTGATTTACCTGGCGTTGAAGTTACCACCGAAATGAACCGTGTCTATAAAGACAGCAAATATTTCTCTCATATTATTGGCTATACGGGATTGATTTCTTCCGAAACGCTAGCGGAAATGAAAGAAAGTGATCCGAATACGGAATACACATCGGCAGACCAGATTGGTAAAACCGGGATCGAAAAAGAATATGAAGATGAATTAAAAGGGAAAAAAGGTTCCGAAACACTTGTTATTGACAGTACATCGCGTGTAGTAAGTTCGCAGAAAACAAAGGATGCGGTAGCCGGAAAAGATATTTATCTGACGATTGATTCCGATTTGCAGAAAGCAACTTATCGTCTGGCAGAAAAACAGATTGCCGGTATTATTACTTCCAAATTAATCAATGGGAAGGGGCATGGTACAAAAGGGAAAGATGCTAAAGGTATTTTGATTTCTATTTACGATGTTTACGATGCAATTATTCAAAATAGCATTGTTGATGTGTCACATTTCAATACAAGTAATGCGACATCCTTGGAAAAATCGGTGTACCAGACATTTTCCCGCACGAAAAAGAGCGCTATTAACCGCGTAAAAAAAGAACTTCGTGTCAATAATCAAAAGAATGGAAAACAGTTGTCGGAAACAACGGATGGCTATCTGGATTACATTTTCAGTATGTTGAAAACCAATCAGATACTAAATACGTCTACGATGGACACAACAGATACGATGTACAATAAGTATGTAAATAATAAAATAAGTTTGAGTCAGCTGTTAGTTTATGGAATCAAAAACAACTGGATTAATTTAGATAATCTGGAAATTGACAATAACTACTATTCTTCGGAAGAAGTCTTCCAGAAATTAGTTTCTTATATTGTCGATGAAATCCAGGATGATTCGAAGTTTGATAAGAAAGTGTATCACTCGATGGTAGATTCCGGTGTTTTGTCCGGCAGAGAGATTTGCCTTTTGTTGTATGACCAGAAGGTGTTAAAAAAGAAAACTTCTACCTATCAGAAATTACAGGCAGGAATGATTTCCCCATACAGTTTTTTGAAATCGAAAATCCGATCGCTTGAAATTTCAGCAGGAGATTTAGGACTTACACCATGTTCTTGTGCCGTTATTGTAACAGATGTAAAGACCGGAAAAGTGAAGGCATTAACGTCTTATCCAAGTTATGATAATAATAAATTTGCAAATTCAGTTGATGCCGATTATTATGCCAAAATCAGTACAAGCAGTGCGTCGCCACTTTTGAACCGTGCGACCCAGCAAAAGGCAGCTCCCGGTTCGACATTTAAGATGGTGACTGCCACAACCGCATTGGAAGAGGGCATTATTAATCCTTATACTCGTATCCATGACGGTGTACAGTTTAATAAAATTAATAAGCCTTGGCCAAAATGCTGGAGTACTTATTCGCATGGTAATATTAATGTTTCACAGGCAATCCAGCATTCCTGTAACTATTTCTTCTATGAAATGGGTTATCGATTAGGAAATGGACACAATACATTAGTGGATAATGAAAAAGGTTTGAGCAAACTGAAAAAGTATGCAGATAAATACGGTTTAACGGAAAAATCCGGCATTGAACTGCCGGAAGCGGAACCAACGTTTTCCGATGTCGATGTTGTTCGTTCTGCAATTGGACAGGGCTCCCACAGTTACACACCGGTTCAGATGTCCCGTTATGTCACAACAATTGCGAATGGTGGAACCTGCTTTGATTTAACTCTGATTCAGAAAATCAAAGATGCTAAATCAAAAACACAGGATAAGAAATCATCAAATGTCCGCAATAAATTGAATTTCCAGTCGTCAACTTTAACGGCAATTAAAACCGGCATGAAAAATGTAGTACAGGCGGGCAGCATTAAGTCACTGTTTAACAATGTAAATGTTACGGTTGCCGGAAAAACCGGTACGGCTCAGATTACAAACAACGAGCCAAACCATGCATTATTTGTTAGTTTTGCACCTTATGAGAATCCGGAAATTTCAATTACGGTAGTAATTCCAAACGGATTTTCTTCTTCCAATGCCGCAGAACTTGCGAGCAAAGTATATCAGTATTATTATGATAAGAGTTCACGTAAGAAACTGATGGATGGAAAAGTTTCGAGTCCGGCAATGGGCGGAACAAGACAAACGGATTAAGGAGTTGGAAATATGAAAAAAGCACCTGTTGTAATTAAAGGAAATAAATCAGGAATACGCATTGTTTTGGATGATGCGCTTCCTTTTCCGGAGATTTTAGAAGAAGTCGAAAAAAAATTCAAGGAAAGTTCGGATTTTCTTGGTGAGGCTCAGGTTGCCGTTTCCTTTGACGGAAGAAAATTAACTGAGGAACAGGAAGCTATTTTACTGGAATGCATCAAGGAAAATTCAAAATTACAAGTCGTGTGTCTGATTGATGAGGACAAGCAGAGAGAAGAATTGTTCAATCAGACACTGAATGAAAAACTGATGGCAATGAATGCAAATTCCGGTCAATTTTTCAAAGGAAATCTTCGTTCCGGACAGGTGATGGAGTTTGAAACCAGTGTTGTGATTTTAGGCGACATTAATGTAGGTGCACAAGTTGTATCGACAGGAAATGTAATTGTGTTAGGAAGTCTGTATGGAACAGTGTATGCCGGAGCTGCCGGAAAAGAAAATGCGTTTATTGTTGCATTGAAAATGAATCCGATGCAGATACGAATCAGCGATGTAATCGCCCGTTCCTCTGACGAAAAACAGGAAACACCGGCAGAGCCGCAGATTGCCTATTTGCAAGATGGAGCAATATACATTGATACTTTGTCAAGACAGACGTTGACAGAAATTGATGTTTGAATATTGATATAAGCCATTGTTATGGTGAAAGGAGAGAAATTTATGAGTGAAGTTATTGTGATTACATCGGGTAAGGGAGGCGTTGGTAAAACAACGACAACTGCCAATGTAGGAACAGGATTAGCAAAAGAAGGAAAAAAAGTAGTACTGATTGATACAGATATCGGATTGCGTAATCTGGATGTTGTTATGGGACTTGAAAACCGTATTGTATACAATCTTGTGGATGTAATTGAAGGAAACTGCCGAATCAAACAGGCGTTGATTAAGGATAAACGATATCCGACACTTTATTTGCTGCCTTCTGCCCAGACCAGAGATAAGACAGCAGTTACACCGGAGCAGATGGAAAAACTGACCAATGAATTAAAAGAAGAGTTTGATTACATATTGCTCGACTGCCCTGCCGGAATCGAACAGGGATTTAAAAATGCGATTGCCGGAGCTGACCGTGCAATTGTAGTAACAACACCGGAAGTATCGGCTGTGCGTGATGCAGACCGTATTATCGGATTGCTGGAAGCAAACGAAATCGGAAAGACTGAACTCGTTGTAAACCGCCTTCGTGCCGATATGGTAAAGCGTGGAGATATGATGTCGAGTGATGATGTTGTAGAGATTCTTGCTGTGGATTTGCTTGGTGTTGTCCCGGATGATGAGAATATCGTCGTTTCGACAAATCAGGGTGAACCGCTTGTAGGTAACAAATCGCTTGCCGGTCAGGCATACGAAAACATATGTCACAGAATCATGGGAGAGGATGTTCCATTGTTGGATTTATACCAGAAAAATGGTCTTTTCTCAAAAATTAAAAACAAATTCAAAAGCTAAGGAGATGAATCGTAATGGGATTTGCAGATTTTTTTAGAAAAAAATCCTCCAGTAATGTAGCAAAAGACCGTTTGAAGATGGTTTTGGTATCGGACCGTGCAAATTGTTCGCCGGACATTATGGAGCAGATAAAAAATGATATTATCCATGTTTTGTCGAAATATGTAGAAATTGATTTAGATGGGCTGGATATCAAGATTGAGCAGACTGAATCGGAAGGCTCCAATGGTATGGTGCCGGCACTTTTTGCTAATATTCCGATTAAAGACATGAAACAGACAAAGAAATAAATTAAGGATTGGTAAGGTGGTAAATCATGCGGGAACGCGTTATGAAATGGTTGCAGATTAAGCGGTACAACTGGAAAAATTATGATATTTTTCTGATTGCCGTTGTGCTTATTTTGACATTTATAAGTTCATATGTCATTTCCATAGTCAATTCTGACATTTCCTTAAAAAGACAGTTGGTCGGAGTTGTTATGGGTATAATTATCATAGGTATTTTTTCCATTATTGATTACCATGATTTATGTATGTATATTCCAATTATATACATTGTTACGACCCTTATGGCTATGGCAACCAGATTGACGCCATTAGGCGTTGAGTTGGATACGAATTCTTATCGCTGGCTTGATTTCAAAGTATTTACTTTTCAGCCATCGGAAGTATGTAAAATTACGTTAATATTGGCACTTGCCACCTTTTTTTCAAAGAGAAAAGAAAATTTATCTACGTATAAGAACTTTTTTCTTGCCTCTTTGATTACCTTTGTACCAACTGTATTTATTTTAATACAAACGGATTTATCATCCAGTGTTGTTATGATTGTTATTCTCATTATGATGTTAGCGTCTTCAGGAATTGGTCATAAAATATTGGCACCGGTTGCTGCCGTTGTAGTTCCGGCGGTTGGTGTTTTGTTCTGGTATATTTTACAGCCAAATCAAAAACTTCTGCGTGGCTATCAGTTGGCCCGCATTACCGGATGGCTGCACCCGGAAAAAGAGAGTCTTGGCGTTATGTACCAGCAGAACAACTCAGTTCTTTCCATTGCATCCGGAAAATTGTATGGGAAACTTTTGGATGGCAGCACAACGGCGCGAAACTATACCAGCGTTGATGTAAGAGAAAGTGATTTTATCTGGACACCAATCAGCGAAGAGTTTGGTTTTATTGGATGTATGGTAGTTTTAGCTCTGTTATCCATTATTATTATTAAATGTTTTCTGGCAGCAAAAAATGCGAGAGATTATATGGGAATGATGATTGCTGTGGGAATTGGCGCTATGTTTTGTTTTCAGACATTTTTTAATATCGGTGTGGCAACATCATTGCTGCCAAATACCGGACTTCCATTGCCGTTTTTAAGTAATGGACTCACGTCTCTTATTAGTAATATGATGGCAATTGGTATTTTGCTAAACGTAGGGATACAACCGAATCGAGGAAGCAGCAGCCTAGATTTTTAATTCAGAGAAAGAAGGGATGTAGTTATGAATATTGCCCTAATTGCGCACGATGCAAAAAAAATTCTGATGCAGAATTTTTGTATTGCTTATCGTGGGATTTTGAGCAAACATGAAATTTATGCCACCGGTACGACAGGACGACTTGTTGAAGAGGTAACAAACCTTTCCATTCACAAGTATCTTGCCGGACATTTAGGTGGAGAAAAACAGCTTGGGGTGCAGATTGAAAATAATGAACTGGATTTAGTTATTTTTCTGCGTGACCCATTGACACAGAAAGTCCATGAACCGGATGTAAATAATGTGTTTCGTCTGTGTGATATTCACAACATTCCTCTGGCTACCAATGTTGCTACAGCGGAATTGTTAGTAAAAGCATTAGAGCGTGGCGACTTAGACTGGCGTAATCTGGTTCGTATGTGATTTTATATGTATCGAGTAGGAGATCCCCTACTCGTTTACTTAATTGTTAATTCGCCCACAGAAACTGATGGCATAAAGTCCGCAGATACCAATTACGGCATAAATAATGCGTGACAATACGGACATTGAACCAAATAAAAAGGCAACTAAGTCCAGTCCGAAAAAACCGACTAAGCCCCAGTTGATGGCACCGATAATAACAAGTACCAGGACAATATAGTCTATTGCTTTCATTTTTGTATACTACCTCCTTTGTTAGATAGTATACCGAAATTGAGAAACACTATTCATTTGAGTGAAAAATAAGAACAATGTCAGGGAAGGAAGACAATCATGGGAAAAAGAAAGGTAGTTTCAATAAAAAAAAGATTTCGGCCACAATCCAGTCTGGCCTTTTTCCTTCTGCTTTTGATTGTTGTTTATATTGTTGTGCTGGCATGGGGATATTTTGCAAAAGAACATATTTCAATTTATGAAGTGAACACAACGGATATTTCAGATGATGCGCCATTGTATGGTTTTGTAATGCGTGCGGAAGAAATTGTGAATTCGGAAGAATCGGCATATATTAATTATTATCTTTCGGAAGGAAGCCGGATTGGAAAGGGAGATGTGGCATACACCGAAGATACCAGTGGAGAAGTGAGTAAAATGCTCGAACAAATCCGAAGCAAAAAAGACAACTCGGAAAATATTTCAAAAATGCGGGAAGTGATTGCCAGCTTTTACAGTTCTTTCCACAATGCCAATTACAGCGAGGTGACAAAACTCCACTACGATGCAGAAAATGTACTGATGGACTTGAATCAGGGAAATTTATACAGTGATTTAAAAAAAGCGATGGCATCTTCCGGAAAAGCGGACAGTTTTACTAAAGTTATGGCAAAAAAAAGTGGAATCATTGCTTACTCGATGGATGGTTACGAGACAACAAAAGAAGAAGACATTACAAAGAAATTATTTGACCAATATGGAAGTGTAGCAAGAAAACAGATGCAGAAAGAGGGAAGCGTCGCAGCCGGCTCACCGGTTTATAAGCTGGTTACAAGTAATGATTGGTCAATTGTTGTAAAATTAGATGACAGTTACTATCAGGAATTAAAGGACAAAACAAGTGTCCGTGTAACCATTACAAAGGATGATATTTCTTTTAATGCTCAGGTAAAATTGTGGGATAAAGATGGCACACATTTTGCTACGCTTAGTACGTCCCGTTATATGGAACGCTATATTAACGACCGCTTTTTGCAGATTGAATTTAACTTAAAATCGGCGTCCGGACTGAAAATTCCAAACAGTTCCGTATTAAAAAAGAATTATTATCTTGTTCCGAAAAAATATGCCGTAAATGGAGATGATGGGATTGGAGTCACCAGAAAAACATCCGATCCAAATAATAAAGCAGGCCATGAATTTGTCTCATTAAAATCGTCTTTGTTGGTTGGCGATAACTATTATGTAGGAAAAAACACTTTATCGGATGGGGATATTCTCATTACAAAATTTGGTGATTCAGAGCAGTACCGGGTACATGAAACAGGAGAATTATCAGGTGTGTATTATGTGAACCAGGGATACTGCCAGTTCCGTCCAATTGAGGTTTTATATAAAAACAAGGAGTACTCCATTGTTTCAGACCATACAGTAAATGGTTTGTCTGCGTATGACCATATTGTTGTGGACCCAACGTATTTAAATGATGATGACTTTATTGAATAATTTCATAAAGATTACAGATTGAGAAAAGAGGTAATTGATATGGTAACAGAAAATTTGAAAAAAGTTGAAAAAAAAATTGAATCGGCATGTACACGTGCAGGCAGAGACCGAAATGATGTTACGTTAATTGCGGTCAGCAAGACAAAACCGGTTGAAATGATGAGAGAGGCCATGCAGTGTGGCATCGTTACTTTTGGTGAAAACAAGGTACAGGAAATTGTGGAAAAACAAAAAGAACTGACAGAACCGTTAGATTGGCATATGATTGGTCATTTACAGCGAAATAAAGTAAAGCAGGTTGTTGGAAGGGTGAAACGAATCCATTCTGTCGACTCAATAAGACTTGCCAAACAAATACAGTTAGAAAGCGAAAAAAGGAATATTACTTCAGATATTTTAATTGAGGTTAATATGGCAAAAGAGGAATCAAAGTATGGATTTATGCCGGAAGAAGTGGAAGAAGCCATACGTGAAATTTCTACTTATCCAAATGTGAAAATTCATGGTCTTATGACAATTGCACCAAACGTTTCAAATCCGGAAGAAAATCGTGTTCATTTTCGTAATTTGCATAAATTACTAGTTGACATTAATGGCAAAAACATTGATAATATTAATATGAACGAACTTTCCATGGGAATGACCGGAGACTACGAAGTAGCGATAGAAGAGGGCGCTACTTATGTACGTGTAGGAACCGGCATTTTTGGAAATAGACAATACTTATAGAAAGGAACGAGAAGATATGGGTTTAGATTCCATTTTAAATTTCTTTAAGATTCCAGATGATTTTGATGACGAATATGAAGAGGAGTATGTGGAGGAGCCGGTAAAGGCAAAACCGGTAAAAACACAAAGACAGCCTGTTTCACAGGAGAATGACTATGAGGAGCCGGCACCAAAGCAGCGCAGTGGATTTTTAGGGTCTAAGCCAAAAGTTGTACCGATGAACCGCACGATGATGGAAGTCAGCATCATTAAGCCGACAACTTTTGAAGACTCACAGAACATATGTAATATGTTACTTTCCGGACGGCCGGTTGTTGTAAATTTGGAGGGTTTTGACCCGGATGATGCACAGAGAATTATGGACTTTATATCCGGATGTATTTATTCAATCAAGGGACAGTATCATCAGATTTCAAAATATATTTTCATTTTCACACCGGAAAATGTAGATATCAGCGGGGACCCGTTAGGGCTTGATGGTAGTTCGGCAAAGATGCCTACGATAAATCGTGAGTTTTAATCATGGGAACAAAGCAGGAACACTTCTTTTTGCAGCATGTACAGGACTTATACCATCGAACCATTTACAACGATTATCCTTCTTTTACGGAGTTTCTCACAACAGGTGAGATGTCTGCTTTACTGCAGAATCAAAAGATGTTTCCATCGGTTGTACTTCGTATGTGGGGTGGTCATAAAGATTGTGATTCAAAAATGGCCGGTTTTTTCCCGGCTGATTTTGTAGATGCGGATGATCAAGCATTTCCAATTTGCTGTATTCGTATTTCCCCGGTTCACGAAAAGTATGCGGATACTTTAATACACAGAGATTATTTGGGGGCTGTGTTGAATCTTGGAATTTCCCGTTCCACGATCGGCGATATCCGTATTTGTGAAAAGGCTGCGTATCTTTTTTGTGTTGAGGAATTAAAGGAGTTTATACTCTCAAATTTACGGCAGGTAAAGCATACTATAATGGAATGCCGTGAAATTTCTGAATTGGACGAAATTCCGGAAAGACAGTATGAGATACACAGACAAACGGTTGCCTCGGCTCGTTTGGATAATATAGTTGCTGCAATGATTGGTTCTTCGCGCACGAAGGCAAACGAACTGATTACACAGGGCAGAGTATTTATTAACAGTGAGGAGAAAACATCAAACAGTTATCGATGTCCAAGTGATTCCGTTTTTTCAATTCGAGGTCACGGTAAATATCGGCTTACCTTTGATGAAGGAGATATTACTAAAAAAGGGAAACAAAAAATTACTATATATCAATACCGATAAGGAGATGAAGGTTCATGTTATCACCACTTGATTTGAAAAATAAAATGATGGAGCCAAAAAAACGCAAGTACTATGATAAAGATGAAACGGATGATTATTTAGAACTTGTGATGGAGCAGTACAAGCAGCTGTACGATGAAAATTTAGAACTGCAGAAAAATGTAAAATCCTTAAATGATGGGGTGCAGTATTACCGTTCCATTGAAAATACGATGCAGAAAGCATTGGTTCTTGCTGAAAAAACAGCGAAGGAAACAAAAGACGCAGCCCAGTTAAAGGCAGAGGCAATTGAAAAGGATGCAAATACTAAAGCTGATAAAATTGTTGCAGAGGCAGAGCAGGAGTATGATAAATTAAAGGAAAAATGTCTTTCTCTGGTTCAGCAGTTTAATCAGTATAAAATGCAGTTAAAACAGGTTGCATCTGCTCAGTTGGAGTTAATTACCAGTGATTCTTTTGATGTATATTCGCCGGAGATTGAAGCAATCCGGAATGAAAAAGACAATATGATTGCAGAGCAGGTACCGGAAGAACCGAAAGCGCCAAAGGCACCGACAGAAATGGAGATACCGGAACCACTCGTAAAAGAGCAGCCTGTTATGAAAGAGACAGTGGAAAAAGAGCCGGAAGATTTATCGGAAACAATGGTTCTTCCGGATGTAAAAAAAGAAAAACGTGCAAAAAAAAAGAACGAAGAACTGCAGGAAGATATTCTCACGGCGGATACCATTGATTTAAGCGATACCTTAAATCAGATTCAGAAACCAAAAGACGCAGACACAAAAGAAGTAACGGATGCCCTTGTATTAGATCCGGTGGATGCTGTTGTTAAAGAACCTTTTGAGGCAGTGCCAAATTCTGCGGTAACTTTGGAATCTAATCCGGAAATGCTTTCTTTAGAGCCGGAAGAGGACAAGAAAGAAAAAGAGACTCCATCCTTGGATTCTCTGCTGCAGAATATAAACTTGGGTAAGAAGAATAAGAAAAAGAAAGGAAAGGACGAGGACCCTTTTGAGTTTCTTGGTTCGGTAGATGATTTTTAATGGTTCAGAATAAAAAACAAATAATACATCATGCAGTATTTGCACTCGTATTTATTTTGCTTATTTTCGGAGACCGCATAACGAAAAATTTTGCGATTACTTCTTTAAGGCAGGATGATATTACAATAATCCCCGGTGTATTTACACTACATTATTTAGAAAATCCGGGTGCAGCATGGGGAATTTTTCCGAATGCTATATGGTTTTTTGCCATAATTACGATTGTTGTCCTTGGTGCAATGATATATTTTTACAGCAGAATACCGGTACAAAAGAAATTTCTGCTGCTTCGATTTACCATTATCCTTTTGGCAGCTGGGGCAATAGGTAATTTTATTGACCGTATGATGTGGCATTATGTAGTTGACTTTTTGTATATAAAAGCAATTAATTTTCCGGTATTTAATGTGGCAGACTGCTATGTTTGTGTTGCGGCTGTCTTACTGATTTATTGCTTACTATTTCGATATAAGGAAGAAGATTTTTTGTGGAAGAAGAAAAATTAATAATTGATGTAGAAACAGAAGAGGAACGCCGAATTGATCAGTTTTTGGCTGATCAGATGGAATATTCGCGTTCCTTTATCCAAAAATTAATTAAAAATGAAAAGGTTACAGTGAACGGGAATGTCATCACTAAGGTGAAATATCCCGTTTCTTTTCGTGATAAAATTATAATCGAAATTCCCGCACCAACGGAACTGGAAATTAAGCCGGAGAAAATGGATTTAGACATATTATATGAAGATAATGATGTCATTGTTATTGATAAGCCAAAAGGAATGGTTGTACATCCTTCTGCGGGACATATGAGCCATACTTTGGTGAATGGTCTTTTGTATCACTGTAAAGGAAATTTGTCGGGAATAAACGGTGTATTGAGGCCCGGAATCGTACATCGAATTGATATGGACACAACAGGCGCAATCATTGCATGTAAAAACGATATTGCCCACCAGTCACTGGCAAAACAATTGCAGGTTCATTCAATTACGAGAAAATATGAAGCTATTGTATATCATAATTTGCAGGAAGAAACAGGCACAATCGATAAGCCAATTGGCAGACATCCTGTTCATCGAAAAAAGATGGCGGTAGTTCAGCCAGAGAAAGGTAAGAGAGCAGTTACACATTATCGTGTACTTTCTCATCTAAATCACAAATTCAATTATATTGAATGTCAGCTTGAAACAGGACGCACACATCAGATTCGTGTACACATGGCATCCATTATGCATCCGTTACTGGGGGATGAATTATACGGTCCAAAACCACAAAAAATGTTTGAAAAACTACAGGGACAGACACTGCATGCAAAAATTTTAGGATTTCAACATCCGGTTACCAATCAATATATTGAGGTTGAATCGCCACTCCCACAATATTTTGTAGAATTGCTAAAAAACCTCGGAAATTCGTGATATTTCAGGTAAAATATTGCTTGACAATTACATTACTATAGGTGTAGAATTTAGTTACTTGGCAAATGTTCGTGAAGTAACAACTTGTAGAATCTTTAGGGGGGACATTCTATTATTGTAGTTTCTTTTGTCTACAAATGTAGATAACGTGATTTTTGCTGCTGACATTGAGGAGGATTTGTTTTTATGAGTAAGAGTTCGGATAAGGAAATGCGGTTGCATGAGGGGGAATTAAATGTCATGGAATTGTTGTGGTCCAATAAAGTTTTGGCTGCTAAAGACATTTCTAAAATCATTAAAGAATATATTGGTTGGGAAAAAAATACGACATATACCGTAATCAAACGCTTGATTAATAAAGGAGCCGTTCGGCGTGAGGATCCGGGATTTTTATGCAGTGCTGAGGTGACAAAAAAAGAAATCCAGGACATTGAGACAAAAGCATTGCTTAATAAAATGTATAATGGTTCCCTGAGCACATTTATTAATGATTATTTGGGAAATCGGAAACTTTCATTAGAAGAGACAATGGAGTTAAAACGAATTTTACATCTTAATGAATAAGATAACTCGCATCCAGAAAACAATATAGCAGGGTGCGAGTTAAATTTTTGCCTCTTTTACTCTCTTGGACAAACTCCAGTTTTTCAAAAAGACTTGACGGGAAAATACCTATTTGCTATAATTTTATTGGAATTACTTATATACTTATTGGATTTAGGAGGTTTAAGTCTATGGATAAGAAAATTACTTATCATGAGCAGACAAGCCGTGAAAATACATTAAAACTGCGTAGCGTCTTACAGACACTGCCGGATTTTACAAAGGATTTTTTTCGTGCCATTGAGCCAAATACATCTGCTAAAACCAGAATATCTTATGTATATGATATTCGTTTGTTTTTTCAATTTTTGCAGATAAACAATCCGGTGTTTGCTAAAAAAGATTCAATTAAAGACATTCGTTTAGAGGACTTAGAACAATTGCAGCCCGTTGACATTGAAGAATATTTAGAATATTTAAAATATTACAAAGATGCAGATGGTGTAATTCATACCAACAAAGAACGAGGGATTCATCGTAAATTAGCGGCATTACGAAGTTTTTATGCATATTATTATAAACGCGAGTATATTCATAATAATCCCACATTAATTGTCGATATGCCTAAGCTGCATAAACGTGAAATTATTCGCTTAGACCCGGATGAAGTTGCCAATCTTCTAGATTATGTAGAACACGGTGGCGATGAAATGACCGGGATGAAAAAAGTTTATTTTGAAAGAAATAAAATAAGAAATCTCGCATTGTTCACTCTTCTGCTCGGCACAGGAATCCGTGTGTCCGAATGTGTTGGATTGGACATTGAGGACGTTGATTTTGACAATAATCGGATTAAAATCGTGCGTAAAGGTGGCAAGGAAGATTTTGTATACTTTGGAGATGAAGTTGCCGAAGCTTTATACGATTACTATGCAGAACGAATGACGATTACAACAAAAGAAGGTCATGAACATGCTTTGTTTTTATCCATTCAAAAAAGACGTATCTGTGTACAGTCAATCGAAAATTTAGTTTCTGATTGTGCGAAACATGTTACGACATTAAAGCATATTACGCCTCATAAGCTTAGAAGTACATATGGTACCAATTTATACCGTGAAACGGGCGATATTTATCTGGTTGCTGAAGTATTAGGCCATAATGATGTAAATACAACCAGGAAACATTATGCAGCGCTGGAAGAAGACAGAAAACGAAAGGCTGCTTCGGCAGTTCGTTTGCGAGAATCCTAATCCCCTATCCTACCGACCGGTAGGATAGGTTTGAAACATTGTCTGAATACTCTTATAAATGGAATTTGCCGCATTCTTTTGGAAGGTAGCATTTGTTAATTTAGAATAATCACTGTTTCCGGAGATAAATCCAAGTTCAATCAAAATAGCCGGGACTGTATTGTGTTTTAATACATAATAAGCAGCTGTTTTTGTACCACGGTTTGTTGTTTTTAAATCCGCTAATAATTGAGTACGGAACAAATTTGCCATGGCTTTACTTGTAATACCACTAAAACTTGTCTTATTATTGGATACAGAATAATATACCTCTGTTCCATTTGCAGACCCACTTTTAGCAGAATTCATATGCAGACTGATAAACGCATCCGCACGAACAGATTTTGCAAAAGCTGCCCGATTGGCAAGGGTAATGTAACTGTCATTGGTTCTGGTCCAGTACACTTTTGTGTCCGGTGCATTTCCTGCAAACTTATCCTTCATCAATGTGTAAATAATCTTGTGAGTTAAATCTTTTTCATTTGTTCCTTTATTTTGTGCGCCAGGATCACGACCACCATGACCTGCATCCAAAACCAAAACATTCTTAAATATTTTATTTGGCTGTCCCATTAATACACTGAGTGTATTTCCCTTTTCATAAATTTTATATCCAACTAAAGATGTTGTTGTAATCGTAATTACTGTATTATTTCCACTTTTTGCAGTCATAATATTTTTTATCGAACTGTGATTTATCACAATTGGATTTGTTTGATAATAGGACACATAATCACCGGGAATAATAATCTGAAACTTTTTGTTCAGATATAAATCCTGATTTTTTACTTGATTAATGTGTACATTTGCAGGACGTGGTATCGATAGGGAGTAATTTGTTACACTTCCATCTCCTGCCTGATAGGCACGCAGTATATTAATTTCCAATGTCTTATTATGAATGATATAGGAATAATCCGCTGTGTTGTAACAAGTAAAGGTAATCGTTACCGTTGTTTCACTGTTGGTTACATCCATTTTCTGAATAATCTCACCAAAGCGCTCAAAACTTTTGTTTGCTAACAAGTATGAGGATTTAGGCAGTGAAATCGAAACCGTGTTTCCGGTTCGATTTACCGTTGCCGTTTTCATAATCTCTTCACTTGTACCCGATAACTGGAACGAAATCGAGCCGGTTCCATTTTGCTCCTGATAAAAGGACTGAAACGTATATAAAGAGTTGGTTGTTGTGTTTGCTTGTTGTACCGTTGACTGTTTTGATGCCTGTTTCGTACTCCAATTAAAAAATTGTTTACTCTGAATACGGTAGCATAACAGGCTCTTATCCCAGCTTTTGGTATAATTTAATTGTCCTAAAACGGAGGATGCCGGTATACATAAAATATTTTTCTTTGTTTTGTGCGAATAAATCATTTTAGGAGGTGCTGTCAATGTCACATTTTTCCCATTTAATATAGCTTGACGGCTGTCAAGCACGCCACGAAATGACATATCTACATCGGAATCCGATACCTGTAGTTCTTTTGTCTGCTGATTATAGGAGTAAGTAAGTCCCATAATAGAAGAAAGAGTTTCTTCTGCAGGCAGGTACATCTTTCCGGATAATTTAATTACCGGCAATGAACGAAGTGTATATTTGTTATGATTGTAATAAATATTTCCCTGTGTACCCGTGTAATAGGTTAATTTCCCGTTATATGTAAGCTTTAATGGAGCACCTAAACGAATGGTTTTTCCGGTTTTTTTATAAGAAAACCGAAGTGCTTTAGCAACATAATTTATAGGAATCAGTATTTTAGTCTTTTTCTTGGATATAAAACGAACAGAAACAGGAGCTGCTTTTAATTTCACTTTTTTCCCATTTTTGTAAGCTGTCTTTTTTCCAACCTGCATTTTTAAAGAAATGCCATTTGCCGATAAGGTAAGAACCTTTCCTTTCTTTTTGTATTTACAGGAAACCTTCATCCCCTTCTTAAATACGTCAGCATAGGAAACCATATAGTTTTTCTTGATGACAACTGCCGGGTAGGATTTTTTTGAAACTTTCTTGTTCTGGTAAGTTACTGACATTTGTTTCGAACGATTAATGGAAGTTTTTCCATTGTAGCGAAGTTTAATTCCCTTTGATTTTGCTAAACTCTCTGCTCCGGAAATAAGCATAAATACACTGCTGAGCACAAAGCACATAGTAACAAAAATAATTCTATAATAAATTTTGTTGTATTTTTTCATAATGGCACCTCTTTACTTGGTTTTTCTACAGTTTATCAATATGAATTGACAGAATATTGTCAGTTACGCATAGATTTACTCAAAAAGGTGCGAATGCTTCTATTTCTTGTCTATTTGAAATTAGGCAGTAACAAATAACCACCGGCATGAATATTTTCTGAAGAAAGGCTGTTTAATGAAATAATAGCTTCCTCATATTCTGCCTTTGATAAGTTGGAATACTTCTCTGCATAGGTATCAGCAAGGGAAGAAAGCGTATCACCGGATTTAATTAATACATTTTCATAGCTTTTCATTGTGTGCTGACCACTCATATCTGCAGAAGCAGTCTTTCCGGTAAAGCCGCTCAAAAAAACAAGCAATAAAATAATCGCTGGTACAAGAATAAATGTAAAACGTAATTGTAATAATTTTCTCATAATAGTCACTCCTTATTAATCGAACGTACAGTCCGAACATCTGTTTGTTGTATATAATATATCATCCGAACAGATGTTTGTCAATGACTATTTTCAAAAAAAGAAACGATTTGTATTTTACATAACAAATCGTTTCGGCTTATACAATATTTCTATCTACTCTTCTGCATCGTCATCTTCTGCGTCAATTTTAATGGCACCGGAAGATAATTCATCGATAGCAATGGAAAGCGCTTTTGGACAGTCATTATGGTCTGTTAAAGGCTCAGAGCCGGCAATAATCTGTCTGGCGCGTTTCGCAGTTGCCAATACAATGGAATAACGGCTGTTTACAACAGGCTGTTCTCCTTGCTCAACTTCACTGTTTGCAATATTCATAAGGTCTGTGTACGATGGATGTAACATAATAATTTCTCCTTTCAATTTAACAATTGTTATTATATCATGGTTTTCCAAACTGATTCAATGGCCAAATACGTAAAAATACTTTTCCGGCAATGTTTTCTCTTTTTACAGGACCCGGTGCATCCGGATCTTCACCCTGTGGAATACTTCGGCTGTCTAAACTTACGGAACGATGATCTCCTAAAACATAGTATTCATCTGATTTTAAGGTGTATGGTTTCTCTTTTGTTCCTAATTCAATCTGACTATCGTCCATGGCATCTTTTGCATATGGGTCGTCAATCTTTTTGCCATTGATATAAATGGAATTATTATCAATGTAGACCGTTTCACCCGGGAGTCCATAAATACGTTTTACATAGTACTCATCAACGTCATGACCTTTCGGGTAAAATACAATAATATCGTATCGCTCCGGGTCATGAATACGGTAAATAAACTTATTAACCAATAAACTATCTCCGTTTTGCAAAGTATCCTGCATTGAATTGCCATCGACAACCGTCCGTTGCAAGATATAGGTTGGTACGACGAAAATACAAAATACAATAATGGCAACATATAACAGCACCTCAAAAATAATGCTAAACGGACTTCTTTTTTTTCTGGCTGCCTTACGATTTTCCTGTAAATCATCAACAACCATTGTCTTTGCCTGTGAGGTTTGTGTTTCCTTCATATCCATAGTTTGATTACTCTCCCTCCGAATGATTTTTTAATTCTGATTCCATATGTTCAATCAGGTTTTCGCAGTTACAGACACGGCAGTGTTCGTTCTGAATAATCTGATTCACACATTCTACGGCATCTTCTAACTTGTCATTAACAACAAGATAGTCATAGGACTTCATATATGCCACTTCTTCGCCGGCACGCTTAAGTCGTTTGCTAATCTGTTCCTCGGTCTCAGTTCCTCTTCCTTTTAAGCGGGAAGCAAGTTCTTCATAAGATGGTGGTGTGATAAAAATCAATACCGCTTCCGGAAACTGCTCTTTTACAAGCATACCGCCCTGCATTTCAATCTCCAAAAGAACATCTTTTCCTTCTGCAAGCTGAGCTTTTACAGCCTGTTTCGGTGTGCCATAATAGTTACCGACATATTCTGCCCACTCGATTAACTCACACTGCTCTATCATATGTTCAAATTCCTCACGGGTATGAAAATAGTATTCACGCCCATTTACTTCTCCCTCTCTTGGCTTACGTGTCGTAGCCGATATAGAGAGAAAGTATGGATATTTTTCAATCAATTGTTTCATAATGGTCCCTTTTCCGGCACCGGAAAAGCCTGAAATAACGGTTAAAACGCCTTTCTTTGACATAGAGAAAGCTCCTTTCGTTTATTGATTCATTCTTGCAGCAATGGTTTCCGGCAGTAATGAGGATAATACAATGGTCTGATTATCCAATACTAAAACTGCTTTTGTTTTGCGGCCGCAAGTGGCATCAATCGCAGCCCCCTGGTCTTTTGCCTGCTGGATTAACCGCTTAACCGGAGCAGCATCCGGACTTACGATACTGTAAACCTTATCACTGTTTACTACATTGCCAAAACCAATATTAATAAATTGCATCGTATGCGCCTTTCTATTCGATATTCTGAATCTGTTCACGAATTTTCTCGATTTCGGTTTTTAAATCAATTCCATACTCGGAAACTTCGGAATCATTTGCTTTGGATAATGTCGTGTTTGCCTCACGATTCATTTCCTGAATTAAGAAATCCAGTTTACGCCCGATGTTTTCTCCAGCCGCTAAGGTTTCTTTGACATGCTCAACATGAGTACGCAGACGAACCATTTCCTCATCGACACAAATTTTATCGCTAAACATAACAATTTCTGTTGCCAAAAGATTTTCATCGATTTGTGTATCACCAAGAAGCTGTTCGACTTTCTCGGTAATTTTCTTTCGGTATTCTTCTACAATCTGAGGAGAGCGCGCTTCTATTTTATCTACTAAATCAGAAATATGATCCAGTTTTTCTGATAAATCTTTTGCTAATTTTTCTCCCTCGATGCGTCGGCTTTCCGCAAATTTTTTACCGGCATCACGTAATGCCTGTGTCACAATCGGAATCCATTCTTCTTCGTTGTCATCCTCTTCTGCTTTTGTAAAAACATCCGGAAATCGTGCCAATTGATAGGCCTGAATCGTTCCGTCAATCGAAAATTCATCTGCCATCTGGGAAATGCCGCTTAAATAAGCAGCTGCAATTTGAGGATTATACTGAATCGATTCAGCATTTTCCTGCAATTGTTCCATGGAAACGAAAATATCGATTTTTCCTCTTTTTGCAAACTCTTTCACCTGATTTCGAATGGCAGGCTCATAAAAATTTAATTTTCTTGGGAGACGAACCGACAAATCCAGATAGCGGTGATTCACCGACTTCATTTCGATGGTAACCTTATATTTTTCATTGGCTGCCTCACCGCGGCCAAATCCCGTCATGCTCTGAATCATGATAAGCCTCCTTTTTTATCCAATCTGTATTATTATAGAGCATCGCAGTCGATAAGTCAAGTTTGTTGCCCTCTTTCCGGAAATATTGTATAATAGGAAAAGATGAAAAGAAAGGATGAATACGCATGGCATTTGATGGTTTTACAATTGCTGCCTTAGTCAGCGAAATGGACGCCAAATTAACCGGCGGCCACATACAAAAAATTGCACAGCCGGAGGCAGACGAACTTCTGCTTTCCATAAAAAATAATAAAACACAGTATAAATTGCAGATTTCAGCGAGTCCTTCTCTCCCGCTGATTCATTTGACAAATTCACCAAAACCTTCGCCATTTACAGCGCCGGGATTTTGTATGCTGTTAAGAAAACATTTAGGTGGAGCAAAAATTCTGTCATTTGAGCAGGTCGGATTGGAACGCGTTATTAGAATTCAGTTAGAAAACCTGAATGAATTAGGGGATGTTGTTCAAAAATCACTGATGGTCGAGATTATGGGAAAACACAGTAATATTATTTTAGTCGACGAAAAAAATACGATTGTTGACAGTATTAAACATATTAATGGATTAACCAGTTCTGTCAGACAGGTACTACCCGGGCTTGATTATTTTATACCAAATACACAACATAAAATAAATCCATATGAGCTTACTACAAATGACTGGAATGAAACTCTTTTTATAAAACCGGTTTCGATTGCAAAAATGTTATACGGCTCCTTATCCGGGTTTAGCTCTTCGCTCTCTCACGAACTCGCTTATAGAAGTCACCTCGACGGAGATGCACCAACGGCTTCCTTAAACGGGAATGATAAATCGGCGTTGATGGAACAGTTTCGCAGCATAATGCAGCAAACAAAAGGAAGGGATTTTTCTCCTTGTATTGTTTTTCGAGGGGCAAAACCGATTGATTTTGGCGCTTTTTCATTTACGATGTACACAGACTGTACCTGTAAAATATATGAATCGATGTCCGAAGTGGTAGAAACCTTTTATGGAGAAAAGGATACGCTTGAGCGCATCAGACAAAAATCAATTGATTTGCGTAAATCCGTGACTAATATTTTGGAGCGGAACTATAAAAAACGTGATATGCAGTATAAGCAATTGAAAAAAACAGATGGAAAAGAGAAATATAAAGTGTACGGTGAATTACTGACAACATATGGTTATCAGCTCTCCGAGACAGATACTTCGCTAACTTGTGTGAATTATTATAATAACGAAGAAATAACAATTCCGGTTGATGAAACGATGACGGCAATTGAAAATGCAAATAAGTATTTTGCCCGTTACAACAAACTAAAACGTACCGAGGAGGCCGTCAAAGAGCAGCAGGAAGAAACCGAAGAAACTATTACACATCTGGAATCCATTATGACAGAACTTGATATTGCACGAAAAGAAGAAGATTTACTAGTCATAAGGCAGGAATTAAGTGATTTTGGATATATGAAGGGAAAACGGTCAGGAAAAAAAGGGAAACCGATAAAAAAAAGTAAACCACTCCACTTTATTTCCAGTGACGGGTATGATATTTTTGTTGGAAAAAATAATTACCAGAATGACGAACTGACCTTTAAGACAGCAACCGGAAATGATTGGTGGTTTCATGCTAAAAACATGCCCGGTTCTCATGTGATTGTGAAAACAAATGGCGAAGAACCGCCGATTAAAACGTTTGAAGAAGCAGGAAGTTTAGCTGCCTATTTCTCTAAAGGAAAAGGGGCAGACAAGGTGGAAATTGACTACACACAGAAGAAAAATGTAAAAAAACCAAACGGAGGAAAACCGGGATTTGTTGTATATTATACCAATTATTCCTTAATGGCATCCTCCCATATTGAGGGAATCCGGTGCGTAAATGCCGAAGATTCCGTATTTCTTGAAAGGAGTTATGTGTAATGGCAGTCAAAATGGACACACACATTCACACGTCATTTTCAACAGATAGCGAAACTGATATGCAGGAACAGATTTTAACTTCTTACAAAAAAGGCTTAGAGGGAATCTGCATTACTGACCATATGGATTACAATTTCCCAGAATCTGCGCTGGAACATCCGGTTGACGGGATTCCGTTCTGTTTTGATTTGAATGATTATTTTAAGCGTATTCATACACTGCAAAAGACTGCACCACTCTCTGTCTATACCGGTGTGGAGTGTGGTATGCAGCTTATTACTGATGTAGTGGATAAAAATAAAGCGTTATGCCGAGATAAAGAGTTTGATTATATTATTGGCTCACTTCATTTGGTTGACGGAAAAGATCCATACTATCCCTCATTTTGGGAAAATCAAGAACCAGCCGAGTGCATTCAAACGTATTTTGAAAAGATTTATGATAATATAACAACATTTCATGAAATGGATTCTTTGGGACATCTGGATTATATCGTCCGGTATGCACCGACAGATTACAAATACCAGCCGGAGCAATTTAGAGAAATTTTAGAAGCTATTTTGCAAACGCTGATTCAAAAAGACCTTGCGCTTGAAATTAATACTTCCGGATTTAAGACACCTCTTTCACGTCAAAATCCACATGAGAAAATTATTGAATGGTACTTAGCACTTGGCGGCGAAATGGTAACGATTGGTTCAGATGCTCATTCTCCTGAATTTTTGGCGTTTCATTTTGATGAAGTGGCAGTCCTATTAAAAAAATACGGAATCCGTCAATATACAGTGTTTGAAAAACGGACTCCGGTATTTTATGATATTTAATGCCTGTTATTTTCGAGAAAAATATGATATTTGGCGTTTAAATTTCTGTTTTTTTCAATTATTTCTTTTAATGCATCTACTGTTCTATCAATTTCTTCCTTCGTTGTATGGGAAGAAAGGGTAAAACGGACAGTTCCTCTTGCCAAACTGCCGGTTAATCCAATTGCTTCAATTACATGAGAGGTGATGGATTGACCAGCATTGCAGGCGGAGCCGGCAGAGACGCAAATTCCTTCCATATCTAACAAAATAACAATCGTTTCTCCATCGACAAAAGAAAAACTTATATTGATGTTATTAGGAAGGCGTTTTCTTCTTGAACCATTCAAATGACAATAAGGAATTTCCTGCTCTATTCGGTGAATCATGTAATCACGTAATTGCGACATCATATTTGATTTTTCCATTAAGATTTCGTTTACTAATTGAGCCGCTTTTCCCATACCAACAAGAGCAGGAACATTTTCTGTACCGGCGCGGAGTCCGCTCTCTTGTTTTCCACCGTGATGGAAGGAAGGCAAATTCACTCCTTCCCGTATATACAAAAATCCGACACCTTTTGGGCCATAAAATTTGTGTGCACTGGCACTTAATAAATCTACATTCATTTTTGTGATGTCAATCGGAATCTGTCCATATGCCTGAACGGCGTCAGTATGAAAAACAGCCCTGCTGTTTGCTTTTACAAGTGATGCAAGCTCAGGAATTGCCTGAATTGTGCCAATCTCATTATTTGCAGTCATAATGGATACCAAAATGGTATCTTTACGCAATGCCTGCAGCAATTTCTCCGGTTTTATAAACCCCTGTTCATCCACATCTAAATAGGTAATTTCAAAACCTTTTTCTTCCAAATAGGCACATGTATTTAATACGGCATGATGTTCTATTTTTGAAGTAATAATATGATTTCCGTTCTTTTTGCACTGCTCGGCAGTGCCGATGATTGCCCAGTTATCTGATTCCGTTCCACCCGAGGTAAAATAGATGTTTTGCGGGTTGGCACAATTAAGCGTTTTGGCAATTCGCTTTCGTGCCGTTAATAATGCAGACTTATTGGCGACACCTAAGTCATATACACTGGATGGATTTCCGTAGGAATCCTTTAAATAAGGCATCATTTCTTCTAACACTTGTTCTGAAAGAGGCGTGGTGGCGGCGTTATCCAAGTAAATCGTCTGACTCATACCTCATACCCTCTCTCTTGTATCTATCACTATATCTTATGCATTATTCGACAGATTGTGACAAATTACATTAGCGAATGGTAATTTTATGATAGGAACGCTTACCGATTCCGTTTTTGCGTACAATTTCTTCACTGTGAACTTCCTGCTCAGGCTCAATCTCTTCTGGCGGAACAGTAAAATCAACAGCCTCCGGTGTATCGGACGCTTCCAACGTATTGAATGTTTGCGGTGCTTCCTCCATGCTTGTAGCAACTGTTTCAATAATTGGTTTGGAATCATCTTTCCACTGATTTTCTAAATCATGGATTGTTGGAACTTCATCATATTCACTGATATTTGAATACTGGTCATCCAAAGGAATACTAACCGGCTGAATATCAAAATCAAATTTTGGTTTCTGATATTTGGGCAGGGTGCTTTTGGATGGCTTAAGAGGCAGTGCTTCAGATAATTCTACCTTTTCTTCATCGCGCTCAATTACATCCGCCATATCTTCCTGGGCACTCTCGTTCATACGTTTAATCGGTTCAGCCATATCCAGACGGTTAAGTAAATTACTTAACTGTTCCTCTTCTGTCTGTGCCGATAAGTAAGTATTTTCAACCAGTGCATCCGAAGGAGTTTCCGGCTCTTCTTCAATTTCCATCTGTTTTTCTATAAATTCTTCCGGCATCGTCCACTCAGGAATTTTATCTTTCATTTTTCCTAAGGTTTTCAAGATAAGATTTTCCTTTTCTTTCGCTTCTTTGTGCGGTAACGCCTCTTTTGGTTCCGGTACAGGTTCTGGTTTTTCTTCGCGTTTAGGTTCTTCACTCTTTGTTGCAGTTTCCAAATTTTTTGTTTCCAAATCTTGTGTCTCGGCATTTTCCGGTTCAAGCATTTCTGCTTCATTTTTTTCTGTTTCCGGCAGAATTTCTTCCGGCAAAAGGATATTACTGAATCCGTAGCCGGTTAAAATTGGCAGAAAACATGTAATGCAGTAAAAAATATTTGTGTGTTCAGAGCACAAAATATAGTAACATACAGCTGCAAAAAACGTGATAAGAACCGGTCCAATATAAGAAAACCGATTTCGAATAGCATAATATCCGGCTAAAACAGAAAAGAAGAAGAAAAGCATAACAAACACACCGTTTGAAAATGGTGCAAAAAAGTAAAATAATGGTTTCGCATATTTTAAAAGAATGTAATCTACCATGGTACGCCAGCCATCCAATGGAAGGGATGCATCTTTTACAAAAGTTATATTTGTAACAATTGTTTTTTCAAAGAAAAACAATACTGCTAATATGCCTGCCGTAAATACAAGAAAATAAACGGCGCATAAACTACCTTTTGAAAAAATGGATGGATTCGGATTTTTTTGTCCGGCAAAAAACAAAGCCAGAAAACACCCCAAAAATAAAACGGTTACAAGTGGATTGATTCGAACAGCAAATGCGAAAACCACGCCAAGAAACAAAGCACCGAAAACGCAGGAAAAAACACTTGTTTTCTCTCCGAATCTTAAAGCCTTTAACCAAATCAAAAAACAAAGATATGGAATTAAAAAGCTAAACATATTCAGCGTCATCTGCTCCGGAAGATACTGTGCCTGATTCAGATAAATAACTAAATAAATACTGCTTGCAAAACTGATAATTCCACAAATCCGTCCACTGCAGAGACGTCCAATTGCATAAATGCATAAAGTCAGTACCAAAGATGTAGCAGCTGTTTTCCATCCGTAAACCAAGTTCTGCCACAAGAAAAGACCTACGCCGACAAGAACAACAATAATCGTCTCTAAAATAATAGAAATAGGACGACTATTCTCGGCAATAATTAACCATTTTTTTTGTTTTATAAAGTACGCGGCAATTAGAAAAAGCAGTACGCCAAAAACAACGCCTCCTACCAGAAAATATCTATTTTGAGAATTGGTCATAACCAAATTGATAATCTCAAACATGCTTAAAAGTGCGACCGGTAAGTAAAAAAGGGCACACACAACACGAAAAACATTTCTTTTTAATAACACAGGTATCTCTCCTTTTGTACATAAACATTCCTATTTATCATACTATAAAATAATGATTTTAACAACATTTTTTCGTGATTTGACACATATATTAATAAAAAAAGAATGAGGTGTGCGGTGAAAGACCAATTATTAAAGGGAACAATGATTTTAACAATCGCCGGATTTGCCACAAGAGTTATTGGCTTTTGCTATCGAATTTTTCTTGCCGGTGAATTAGGGGAAGTAAATTTAGGAATTTACCAATTAATTTTTCCGGTCTATTCGATTTGTTTTACAATTTATGCCGCTGGCATCCAGACAGCTGTATCACAGTTGATCTCGCATCAGCCCCAAAAAAATCATGGACAAATTATAAAAGCCGGTATTACACTTTCTCTTTGTCTGGCAGTCATTTTGTCGTTTAGCCTTTTTTCTTTCCGCACAGTAATTGCACATTCTTTTTTAGGTGCAGATAAAACGGCACCGCTTCTTTTTGTTTTGGCTTTTATCTTTCCTTTTTGTGGTGTCACTTCCACAATCAATGGATATTTTTACGGAAAAAACAATGCCAGGATTCCGGCTGTCACACAGATTATTGAGCAGTTAGTCCGGGTTGTTTTTGTTGTCTCTTTCTGCTTTTACGACTTGCTTCCGGTTTCGTCTCTTATTTTGTCCGTAGCCGGACTTGTCATTGGTGAACTGGCAAGCAACTTTTATAATATGTATCATTTGATAAAAGAGTCTTCCTTTACCCATCTATTTTGTCAAAAAGCTCAGTTTGGTAATGTAATTCGTATGGCACTGCCACTCACCGGCACAAAATTAATTATTGCACTTCTTGGCAGTGTAGAATCGGTTTTCATTCCGCCGATTTTATGCAGGGCAGGTTCCTCTTTAGAAGATGCACTGGCAATTTATGGAATTTTGACAGGTGTTGTACTGCCTTTTATTCTTTTTCCGGGAACCATTACAAACTCACTTTCTGTTCTTTTACTGCCAGCCATATCCAGAGCAAGTGGCAAAAAAGATAATCACCATGTGCGGCAGACAACTTCTGTTACAGTCCGTTATTCCCTACTGCTTGGCGTGCTCACCTGTGCTGTCTTTTTAAATTATGGAATGGACCTTGGACAATTTGTGTTTCACAGCGAAAATGCCGGAAAACTTTTGACGCTGCTTGCTTTTTTATGCCCATTTCTATATGTGACAACAACTTTAGGCAGCATTATCAATGGACTCGGGAAAACGGTAATCACTTTTGCTTTTACCGTAATTGGTCTTATCATTCGAATTGGCTGCCTGTTTTTTCTGGCTCCTGTTTATGGAATCTTTGGTTATCTGTTCGGACTTTTATGCAGCCAGATTGTCATCTGTTTGTGTCATGGAATCTACCTGATGAAGAAAACACACATTACCATTCAGGTTGCAAAATATTTTGTCTGGCCGTTTGTTTTTCTTGTGAGCCTTCTTTATATCAGTAAAATATTCTGCCGTTTCCTGATTCATCTGACAAATCACCCATATTTATCGTACTTATCGATGATTCCGGTTCTTTTTGCAGCATTTTTGTATTTTTATCAATGTGGCTTGATTTCCAAAAAGGATATTAAGCTTTTTCGTTAGCCTCTTCAATCATCTGAGCAAGTGTGGCTTCCTCAATAATCGGAACCGAAAGTTCTTTTGCTTTTTTGTTTTTAGAGGACTGGGAAGTAATATCATTATTCACCAGATAACTGGTGTTTTTGCTGACACTTCCTGCCACTTTTCCACCGAGCGATTCAATCATGTCTTTGCACTGATTACGGTTATCAAATGTATTTAATGTTCCTGTGATAACAAAGGTAAGGCCGGCAAATGGCTGATGCTCTTTTTTCTCCGGATAAGAAACAATAAGCAGGGCATCTAAATTCTTTAACTGTTCCTGATTGTTTTTATCTGCAAAGTACCGGACAAAAGATTTTGCTAATACCTCTCCAATGCCATCCACTTGAAGCAGGTCTTCTTCTGTGATTTCCTGCATCTTTGTAATCGGATACGGATATTTTTCGGCAATAAGTTTTGCCATACTTAAGCCAATGCCTTTAATGCCAAGGCTGTATAGTAAATTGGCAAGTGGTATTTGTTTTGCCTTTTCAATAGATTCAATGAGATTGTCGTAGGATTTTTCACCAAACCCTTCCATCTCAACGATTTTGTCCTGATATTTTTCCAAATTAAAAATGTCTGTCAATGAATGAATCATGCCATCTGCTACAAATTTTTCAAGTGTGGATTCTGATAAGCCGTCGATGTTCATAGCATTACGACTTACAAAATGTGTCAGCAGTTTTATTTTCTTTGCATAACACTCTTCATTTGGACAGAGCAAAAAGACAGAACCGTGTTCTTGCTCTAATGTTGTAGACGCACCGCAGACCGGACATTTATCAGGAATTACGCACGTTCCGCTCTGTGTTTTGTTTTCCTGTATCTGCGGAATAATCATATTGGCCTTATAGACTAATATTTTATCACCAATTCCCAATTTCAGTTCTTTCAAAATGCTTACATTATGAACACTGGCACGGGAAACAGTGGTTCCTTCTAACTCAACAGCATCAAAAACGGCAACCGGGTTAATCAAGCCGGTACGTGAAGCACTCCATTCAATTTCCCGAAGTGTCGTTTCTGCCAGTTCATCCTGCCATTTAAATGCAATCGAATCATGAGGAAATTTGGCTGTACGTCCAAGTGTAGCACTGTAGGCAACATCATCAAAAGTTAATACCAAACCATCACTTGGTAAGTCGGACTGCTTTACATAATTCGAAAAATAAGTTATCATGTCTTCTATGTTTGAAGCAGAAACTTCACGGTAAGGTGCCACTTCAAAGCCCTGTTTCACAAGCCAGACTAGCCCCTCTTTTTTCTTTGTGAATGAAATTTCATCTCCAATCGAAATAATATTATAGGCGTAGAAATGAACACGGCGTTTTGACGTAATCTCGTTATTTAACTGTCGTACGCTTCCGCTGCAGAGGTTTCGCGGATTTTTATACTGTTCTTCTACATTTTCCTGCTTATTTAATTCTTTAAAATCGGAATATCGAATCAAAGCTTCACCACGAACAATTAAAGTGCCGGTATACTGAATACGTCCCGGTATATTTACAAACGTTTTTGCATTATTTGTGATGACTTCTCCAATTTCACCATTTCCACGTGTCAATGCTTTTACTAATTCACCGTTTTCATAAGTCAAAATAATACTCAAGCCATCTAATTTCATTGACAAAAGGCCCTGCTTGTTTCCAAGCCATGCAACCAAATCCGCCGGTTCTTTTGTTTTATTCAGAGAAAGCATTGGCTGAACATGCTGCTCTTTTGGAAGTTCACTAATGGTTTCATATCCGACATGAATGGTTGGGCTGTTGTTCATCGTAATGCCGGTTTCTTTTTCCAATGCAAGCAGTTCATCATAAAGTTTATCATATTCAAAATTTGACATCTCTTCACCCTGCCCCTGATAATATACTTTGGCAGCGTGGTTCAAACGTGAAATCAATTCTTTCATGCGGGATACATTCTCCATTATTCTGCTTCTCCTTTATTCTGTGCCAGATTTTTCAATGTTTTTATTTCGGATGGTGTCAGCTCACGCCATTTACCGACAGGGAGCGAACCAAGTTCAATATTCATAATCCGGATTCTTTTCAAACTGGTGACACGATAGTCAAAATATTCACACATTCGACGAATTTGACGGTTTAATCCCTGCGTTAATGTAATATAGAAGCAGTCCTTTCCCATCCGGCGTATCTTACATGGTCTGGTTATTGTATCTAAAATTGGTACACCCTGAGCCATTGCCTGCAATACAGAATCCGTAATTGGTTTATTTACATGAACAATATACTCTTTTTCGTGATAATTGCTTCCCCGTAAAATATTGTCCATCAATTGTCCGTTATTGGTAAGAAGCAATAAACCGGTAGATTCTTTATCCAGTCTTCCTACCGGATAAATCCGCTCCGGAAAATTCAAGTAATCAATTACATTATTCTTATCTATTTTGCTTGTTGTGCACACAATACCGGCAGGCTTGTGAAATGCAAGAAGATATTCTTTTTGGCAAGGAGTAATTGTTGTATGATGAACCATTACCGTATCACCGGGCATCACTTTTGTTCCCATTGTTGCCAAAGTACCATTAATCCATACTTCCCCTTTTTCAATCAGCCGATCAGCTTCTCTTCTGGAGCAGTAGCCACACTGACTCATATATTTGTTAATTCGCGTACCTGTTTCCTGCATAGCTATCATCCTTTATTCTCTTTACTTAGGAATAAAATGGTACGTCTGACGATTCAAACGTACCATCTTTGTAATTCATTTTCTTTTGTCAGTTTGCTGCCGGTGCACTACTTGCACTCGGAACGGAACTTGGTGCCGTACTCGGAGCAGTGCTTGGAACTGCGGTTCCATTACTCGCAGCTGATGCTGCCGGTGATGCGGAAGAACTTTCACCATTTGCTGCCGCTTTAATCTCTTTTTGCATTTTCTGATAATACTGTTTAAAGGTGGCATCCTTTTCCAATATATCGGACATGCTTTTGTTTACTTCCTGCTTCAATTTCTGAATTTCTTCGTTCTTATCTGCCAGGTTAATAAACTCCACTTCGGAATTATCCAAAGCACTAAAGTAAATGACATACTTTCCTTCGGATGTTATTTTAACATAATACTTGGTCAAACAAGGAACCCAGCTTTCAATATTCTTTAACTTCATGTTATACTTTACATAAACACGATACGAATCCATTTCCTCATTTTTAATGCAATAACAATCAAAATCCTTATAGTTTTCCACATAACTGGCTAATATCGTATAGCGGTCTTTTGGAATTCTGCTAGGATCACTGACTAACTCGCTTAAAGCGTCCATATTGACGGACTTTTTGGCATTAAAGTAATTTTCAATCAGTTTATTAATGTCTTTGTTCTCGTTTAAGTTCAAATCCGCTGTCTGTGCATTCTGATTCGGACTTCCATTATCTAAAAAGACAAGTGCTACAAATCCAAGTGCCATAACAACAATGGATGCAATGATGACCATTTTCTTATATTTTAATTTCATAGTATATTCCAGCTTTCTATTGTAATTCGTTTTACCCTATAACAGTATAGCAATTTTTGGTGTCTTTGTCTATTCTTTTAAGCCATTTTTTATCTGCTTAAGCTCCTCTATGGAGAATGAATAATTGGAATTACAAAAATGGCAATGCAGTTCAATTGATTCACCATCTTTTATAATATCTTCCAATTCCTTACTTCCAAGACTTACAAGAGCACGCTCCATACGCTCCTTCGAGCAGTTACAGTGAAAGCAAACCGGAAGTTTTTCTTCTGACAGTTCCACCTCAAAGCTATCTAAAATTGCCGCAAGAATCGATTCCGGAGAATGGCCTTTCTCGAACAAGGTTGTTACCGGTTCAATGGAGGCTAAACGCTTTTCTAATATTTCGATGGTTTCTTCCTCGACATCCGGCATAAGCTGAATGATATAACCACCAGCCTGCGCAACGGTATTGTTTTTATTCATCAGCACACCTAATGCTACCGATGATGGAGTCTGCTCCGATGCTGCAAAATAATATGTGAGATCCTCTGCAATTTCCCCGGAAACCAACTGCACCTGTCCGGAATACGGCTCTTTCATGCCGATATCCTTAATTACCGTTAAAACGCCTAAATCAAGTGCACCTCCAACATCCAGCTTGCCATCTTTTCTGGCAGGAAGAGATACCACCGGATTTACTGCATAGCCTTTTACATGCCCAAAAGCATCTGCTGTTACTGTGAGTCCCTGCACCGGTCCGCTGCACTGAATCTGCAGTGTCAATAAATCTTTCTCCCCCTTCATCATGGCACCCATCATAGCACCACCGGATAATAATCTGCCAAGTGCCGCGGTAATGACAGGGCTTGTTTGATGACGGCTTCTTGCCTCTTCTACTAAATTTCTTGAAGTAATGGCAAAACAGCGAATTTGACCATTTGCCGCTGTACCACGTACGATATAATCCTTTTTGTTCTCCATGTAATCTCTCCTTTTAAGCCAGAGTCTAATGCATAAAAAGAATGCACCTGGAGGGATTCGAACCCCCGACCAAAGGCTTCGGAAGCCTCTACTCTATCCACTGAGCCACAGATGCATTACTCATCTATTATATATCAATGGATTCGACTTTGTAAAGTGTTTTTTACATATAAAACGATTTTTCCTTATGGTCATAATAGTAGGCACAATCGGACAAAATTTCCTCCTCTTTTACATGATTTTCATTGATTTCTTTTACCATATCGGATAATTTTGATAATGACAAGGAACCATCTTCTGCCGGCATAATAATCAGTTCATGAATACTGCTTGGAATCACATATAAATCCGTACCCAGTTTTTCTGCCAGTCCATCCAGTAATCCATGATATAACAATACAGATGCACCATTAATCTGATACTTATTTGTCATAATATGCATCGGAATAGGCTTATTGGAATCCCCGGCAGGTTCAATTGCGCAGTTAATCTCTCCCATAAGTAATTCCAGCGTGTGTTCCATCGTATCAATTACCGGAGGCAAAAGAATGGGTGTGTTTTTTTCGGCAATAATATAGAGTGATTTTGCGGAAAGTCCCCATTTTCCTGCCAATTCATTTGTTACGCAGATTGATTCCATACCTTCTTTCGATACATGATGAATGATATAAAAAACTACCGCCATATTCAGGAAAGGAAGATGTGGTACCGATTCCAAAAATTGTTTATTCCTCTCTTTTGAAACAAGCCGGTATGTTATTTTATTGCTGCAATCGGATAATTCGGCAGAAAATTCCTGATATGCTTCTATCTTATCCTCAAAATCGTGCATCTGCTCATAAATATGACTTGCTGTTTCGGAGATTGTTGTTCTTCCGTGTTCAAATTCAGAGTAAAAATTGTCCAGATAAATTGTAGGTGATACCGTCCCTTCGATTTTTTTCAAAAGAATGGCATACCGTTTTGTATCATTGTTTTTCAGCAAAACACTGCCCTCTAACTGATACTGCTCCGGTGAAAAATAACGATACAGTTCTTCAATCAATTGTTCCATAAAATCTTGTTTTGTCATAATGACTCCCTTCCCATTATTATAACCCATCACCGTGTAACAAAAATTGTATCAGAGAAAAGATGGATTTGCAAGGATTGTTTGACGCTATTTTTGGCGCATTACGACATAAAAAGAAGCCAGCCTTTTTTGAGGCTGACTCCTAAATCGTTATTCATTTAATTGATTAAACAATTCCCTGAGCTGTCATAGCTTCAGCAACTTTCTCAAAACCAGCGATGTTAGCACCTACAACATAGTTTTTCTCAAAACCATATTTCTTTGAAGCATCATCACAAGCATGGAAAATATTAACCATGATACCCTGAAGTTTTGCATCAACTTCATCAAAGGTCCAGCTAAGTCTCTCACTGTTCTGGCTCATCTCAAGTGCAGATGTAGCAACACCACCGGCGTTAGAAGCTTTACCAGGTGCAAACAGAACACCGTTCTCCTGAAGATATTCAGTAGCTTCCAAAGTAGTAGGCATGTTAGCACCCTCAGCAACAGCGATAACGCCGTTAGCAACCAATGCTTTTGCATCATCTAAGTGCAATTCGTTCTGAGTTGCACATGGAAGAGCAACATCACATTTAACAGACCAAACGCCTCTGCCTTCATGATACTCAGCGCTCTTTCTAGCTGCTGCATACTCAGTAAGACGTGCTCTCTTAACTTCTTTTACTTCTTTCAAAAGTTCAACATCGATTCCTTCCGGATCATAAATCCAGCCGGTAGAATCCGAAACGGTAACAACCTTTGCACCAAGCTGCTGAGCTTTCTGTGTTGCGTAAATAGCAACGTTACCAGCACCGGAAACAACAACTGTTTTACCAGCCAAATCATGTCCGTTGCATTTCAACATTTCCTGTGTATAGTACAAAAGACCATATCCGGTAGCTTCTGTACGAGCGAGAGAACCACCGTAAGTAAGTCCTTTACCTGTCAGAACACCTTCATACAGGTTGCGGATTCTCTTATACTGTCCGAACATATAACCGATTTCACGTCCACCAACACCGATATCACCGGCAGGAACGTCTGTATCTGCTCCGATATGTTTGCAAAGTTCTGTCATAAAGCTCTGGCAGAATGCCATAACCTCACGGTCTGATTTACCTTTTGGATCGAAATCAGAACCACCTTTACCGCCGCCAATCGGAAGTCCGGTCAGGGAGTTTTTGAAAATCTGCTCGAAACCAAGGAATTTAATGATACCAAGGTTTACGGATGGATGGAAACGAAGTCCACCTTTGTATGGTCCGATAGCACTGTTAAACTGAACACGGTAACCGGTATTTACCTGTACCTGTCCTTTATCATCAACCCAAGGAACACGGAACTTAATCTGTCTCTCTGGATTAACAAGACGCTCAAGCAAAGCATCTTTACGGAATTTTTCCTCGTTCTGCTCTACAACAGGACGAAGTGATTCAAGAACTTCTTTGGCTGCCTGATGGAACTCCGGCTCAGCAGGGTTCTTCTCGATTAATTCAGCCAATACCTCATCTACGTATGACATAGTCATAACCTCCTTCGTTTTTTGTCACTTAACATTATAAGACGCAAAAACGAAATTGACAAGTAAAAAATTACTTTTGGGCTAAATAACTATTTGTATAGTCAACTTTTCCGCTTACATCCTCTAAAAACCATGACGGTTTTTCAAACAATTTACTTTCTTCAATCGAGTCAAACTCCACTTCTGCCAGAATAAGTCCTTCATAACGGTCATGAAAGATATCCAGTTCTATCATATAATTCTGATATGGGATGCAGTATCTCGTTTTCTTTATGCAGATGCCATCACATTTTTGTTTCAAATGAAAGAAACTATCTTTTGTCAAAGGCATCTCCCGCTCATCCGAAACATTCAATGCCTCGTCATCAACAGCAATGCGGTTTTTATAAGTTAAAATATAGTCGTCATTTTTCCTGCGGATCCGCACGGTCGGTTCCGAACACAGATATCCCTGTTCAATTTCAAACACTTTGACCGCCTGGCTTAAATCCGGAATGTCACTCACTAAAAATTTTTTCTCAATTTCCATTATTCTCACCATCCTGCGGATTTTCAACTGAAATTTTTCCAAGTCTTGCATTGCGGAAATCATCCAAAAGCAAAAAAGCAGCCTTATCATGGTCTAACTCATTTCCTTTTTTCAGACAGCCGCGGTTTACAGCAATTGCATTTAAAATGGCAACGGAATCCTCAGATTCATCAACGGAATATGTTTTACCAAGAATTCCCGGATAACTTGCCGTTAAAAACTCAATCAAATCCAGTGCAAGTTCTACACTCTGGATTAATTCATCTTTAATAGAACCGATAAAAGCTAAATGCTGTCCAACTGTCTGGTCTTCAAACTTCGGCCATAAAATACCCGGTGTATCTAAAAGTTCTACCTGTTTATTTAGGCGAATCCACTGTTTCCCTTTGGTAACGCCCGGTTTGTTTCCTGTTTTTGCACATGCTTTTCCGGCAAAACTATTAATAAATGTAGACTTTCCAACATTCGGGATACCAACAATCATAGCACGAACCGGACGATTTTTAATGCCTCGTTTGCGATCGCGCTCAATTTTCTTTTCACAGGCTTTCTGCACTAACGCATTCACCTGTTTTAATTCATTTTTCTTTTTTGAATTGACTGCCAATGCTAAAAAGCCCTGTTTCTCATAATATGAAATCCATGACTGAGTCTTTGCCGCATCCGCCATATCGCTTTTATTTAACAGTAAAATTCTTGATTTTCCCTGTGCCAGCGAATCAATATCAGGATTTTTGCTGCTTCGGGGGATTCTAGCATCCACCAGTTCAATAATGACATCAATTAGTTTGATATCTTCCTGCATGGCACGTTTTGCTTTTGTCATATGCCCCGGATACCATTGAAAATGCATCGAAACTTCCTCCTATTCCGTTTTCTTATCTTCTGCCGTTGGCCCTCCAATTAAGGAAAATGGGTCAAGCCGCAAAATTACTTTTCCGATAATATTCTTTTTCGTAACTTTTGTAAAAGATGAATTCCGACTGTCATCCATGTCATTGCGGCTGTCACTTAGCACAAAATACTCATCGTCTTTGAGCGTAATTTCATTGACTGCCCGTCCGCCGGAATGCATCGCTTCAAAATCATATTTTTCTTTCTGTTCTTCTCCATTAATATAAAGTTTTCCATTTTTAATTTGTACTTTTTCACCGGGAAGACCGGCAACTCTGCGGATGTGAATCATACTGTCACTGTTTATTGTCTCCTCCTCGTCCTGTACTTCCGGATAAAAAGCAATAATCTGATTTCTTTTTGGTGGAAAAAGCACATAAGAAGTTTTGTTTACAATCACATCTTCCCCATTGTAAAGTGTCGTTTCCATGGAACTGCCAATTACACTTACTTTTTTTAAGGCAAACGTAATAATCAGCCAGGCAAGAAATACAACCGCTGCTACCATAATCGAAAAGCGGATGGCTCCTTTTAGAAACTGCATCCTCTGTTCGTGTTTTTTTTCTTCTTCAAACCTTAAATTCATAGCAATACCCCTTTGCTCATTTACTGAAAAAGACGCATGAGCCAAGCCCATGCGCCTCGATGAAAAGCAAATATTTACTTAACAAGTTCTTTAACCTTAGCTGCTTTACCTATGCGTCCGCGCAGATAATTCAGTTTTGCTCTTCTTACTTTACCAAGACGAACAATTTCGATTTTCTCAACAATTGGAGAATGAAGAGGCCATGTCTTCTCAACACCAACACCGTTGGAGAACTTGCGGACAGTAAATGTCTCACGAGTGCTTCCGCCCTGGCGTTTTAATACAACACCTTCAAAAACCTGTGTTCTTTCGCGCTGTCCCTCTTTTACTTTGGCATATACCTTAACAGTATCACCAACGTGAAATTCAGGTACTTCAGCTTTCAACTGCTCTGCTTCGATTTTCTTGATAATTTCGTTCATTGTTGTTCCTCCTAATCTGATTTTGATGTTCTTAATGATATATTTCCATCAGAGGACCATCTACTTTATTCACAACATTAAAAATATAACATACTTCACTTGTACAAGTCAAGTATTAATTTTCGTCAAAGACCTCTTTGCCAAAGCGCACAGCGATGGAGTTTGCGTGTGCTGTCAAATGCTCTGCTTTCGCAAATTTGATAATGTCCTCATGCGCTTCTTCCAGTGCTTCACGTGAATAGGAAATTACGCTGGATTTCTTGATGAAATCATCAACGGACAATGGGGAGAAGAATTTCGCTGTTCCATTTGTCGGAAGGACATGGTTTGGTCCGGCAAAATAATCGCCAAGCGGTTCACTGGAGTATTCACCTAAGAACATGGCACCGGCATTCTTTACACGCGTCATTGTGTCAAACGGATTTTTTGTAATGATTTCCAAATGCTCAGAAGCAATCTCATTTACCACGTCAATTGCCTCATCCATATTGTCAGCAATCAAAAGGTATCCATAGTTTTCCAAAGATTTTGAAATAATTTCCTTACGGGATAAGGAAGCAACAAAAGTATCCACTTCTTTCGATACCTGTTCTGCCAGTTCACGGCTTGTCGTCACCAAAATTGCGGACGCTAACTCATCGTGTTCTGCCTGGGATAACAAATCAGCAGCCACGTAACGTGGATTTGCAGTTTCGTCTGCAAGCACAAGAATTTCACTCGGGCCGGCAACCGAGTCGATGCTGACATGTCCGTATACCGTTTTCTTGGCAAGGGCAACAAAAATATTACCGGGACCTACAATTTTATCTACTTTCGGAATTGATTCCGTTCCATAAGCGAGCGCTGCAATCGCCTGTGCACCGCCAACCTTTACAACTTCTGAGGCGCCGGCCAAATGAGCAGCTACCAAAGTGACCGGTGTCACTTTTCCGTCTTTTCCCGGAGGAGTTGCCATAACAATACGTTTTACGCCAGCCACTTTTGCAGGAATAATATTCATCAAAACACTGGATGGATAAGCTGCTTTTCCGCCCGGTACATAAACACCAACACTTGCTAATGCTGTAATGCGCTGTCCTAAAATCACACCATCTTCTCTTGTGTGAAACCAGCTGTTTCTCACCTGACGTTCATGAAAATCGCGAATGTTTGCAATCGATTTTTTCATTGTCTCAATTAAGTCAGCATCAACAAGAGAATATGCCTCTTTGATCTCTTCTTCTGTCACATACAAGGTCTCTTTAGAAATATTGGCTTTGTCAAAGCGCTTCGTATAATCAAAGACCGCCTTGTCTCCTTCTTTTTTTACATTTTCCAAAATTTCATTGACTGCTTCCTGATACTCATCATACTGGTTCGGGCTGCGTTTCAACAAATTTTCCAAAATATTTTCTTTTTCCTGTTTGGTAAGCTGTACCATGCGCATGTTACCATTCCTCCTTATTCCAGTGCCTGTTTTAAATCTTTAATTAGTTTCGTAATACGCTCACGCTGCAATTTCATACTTGCTTCATTAACAATCACGCGGGCGGATAATGGACAAATTGTCTCCAATACCTCTAGTCCGTTTGCCTTTAATGTCGAGCCCGTCTCAACAATATCAACAATGACCTCGGACAAACCAACAATTGGTGCAAGTTCAACAGAACCATTTAATTTTACAATTTCCACAGTCTGATGTTTCTGATTATAAAAATAGTTTTTCGCAATTGCCGGATATTTCGAGGCAACACGAATCACCTGATTATTATGCAGCAATTCTTTTGCTGAAGCAGGACCTGCAACACACATATTGCATTTGCCAAGTCCTAAATCCAAAACTTCTAATACTTTTCTTCCCTCTTCCATGATTGTATCGCTTCCTACGACACCTAAATCTGCCGCGCCATACTCCACATAAGTAGGTACATCCGATGTTTTGGAAAGGAAGAATTTTAATTTCAACTCCTCGTTGATAAAAATCAACTTTCTTGTATCTTTGTCTTTCATTTCCTCGCAGGTAATGCCGGTCTGCTCAAGCAGTGCAAGTGTCTGTTTTGCAAGACGGCCCTTTGCGAGTGCAATCGTAATATATTTCATGAAAACCTCCATTTCAAACTTTTGTCTGCATTACATTTCCGATAAGTCAAACTCTGAAATTTCACCGGTGTCATCAATATAAAGGAGCTTGGAAACCTCATTTCGCTTGCCATAGGCAATATACTCACTTAATGGTGTCTGTGCGTCCTTTCGAAGCAGTCTTGCCGGCTGATTATCCGTACGATAAGATTTTGCCATCTCTAACGCTTTTTTTCGATTCGCTGAGCGGTACAAAATCAGGTAATCTTTCTCCTGTGCCTCAATTGGAATCTCCTGGCTTCTAAGTGCTTCCATCAATTGGTCTAACAGTAACGCAAATCCAACCGCCGGGGTCTTTTTACCGAACTGTTCGACCAGATTATCATACCGGCCACCGGTCACAATCGCATCTCCGGTACCATATGTATAAGCCTTGAAAATAACTCCGGTGTAATATTCATAATGCGACAAAAGTCCCAAATCAAATGTGATATGGTCTTCTAAACCGGATACCGACAAAATCTCATAGATTTTTTCTAATCGCTCTAACGCTTTTAAGGCACGTTTGTTTGTGGTCTGTTCCTTAACATAAGTAATGGTTTCGATTCCGCCAAACAAATCCGGCATTTTTACCAAAAGATTTTTACATTCTTGTGGCATATCGCGGTTTTCGAGCATATCCTCAACCGCAAAAATATTTTTGTTATTTAAATAGGTTTTTAATGTCTCAATTTCTTCTTCGGATAAATCCGTCTCCTCAATAAGCCCGCGGAAAATATCAGCGTGTCCAATATCGACTTTAAACTCTTTCAAACCCGATTTTTGCAGACATTCAATCGTCATGGCAATAATTTCACCATCGGCATCGGAAGACGCATCATTCATCATTTCCGCACCGAGCTGTGTGATTTCCGAAAGTTTTCCCTGATAACCGCTTAAGCGGGTAAAGGTACTTCCTGTATAGCACAGACGAATCTGCATTTCTTCTTTTTCATAATACTTAGCCACACAACGTGCAATCGACGGTGTGATATCCGGACGCAGCACAAGCGTATTGTTGTACTGGTCAAAGAACTTAAACATATCAGCAGATTTTACAGTTCCACGTTCTCTGTTAAAAATATCAAAGAACTCAAAAGTAGGCGTTTGAATATTCTTAAATCCATACTGTTTCATAATCGTATGAATTTCCTGCTGAATTTTGGCTCTTCTTTCACAATCTTCTCCGTAGATGTCTCGTACACCTTCCGGTGTAAAGAGTAATGATTTCTGGTCCATCACGGCTCCTCCTTTATTGGTAAACGGCAGTCGGCTGTTCCGGTTTCGGTGTATACCCTGCCTTTTTTAATGCTGCAATAATGGATTCTTTATGGTCATTGCCAAACGCTTCCATCGTAATCGTAAGTTCCACGGCGGCATTTCGGTTAATGCTGACAAACTGGTTATGCTCTAAGCGGATAATATTTCCCTGTGCTTTTGCAATCACATCTGCCACCCGTACCAATTCACCCGGACGGTCCGGAAGCTGGACACTCACGGTAAAGATTCTGCCACGCTGAATAAGTCCGTGCTGAACAACAGAAGACATTGTAATGACATCCATATTACCGCCGCTTAAGATACAGACAATTTTCTTGCCTTTGCAGTCTAACTGCTTCAGTGCAGATACCGTAAGCAGACCGGAATTTTCAACTACCATTTTATGATTTTCCACCATGTCTAAGAAATTAACAATCAAATCGTGGTCATCCACGGTGATAATTTCATCTACATTTTTCTGGATATATGGGAAAATATTATGTCCCGGTGTCTTTACTGCCGTACCATCTGCAATGGTATTGACATTTGGTAGAGAGACAACTTTTCCCTGCTTTAATGACTCCTGCATACAGTTTGCACCTGCAGGCTCTACACCAATGACTTTAATATTCGGATTTAATAATTTGGCGAGTGTTGAAACGCCGCATAACAAACCGCCGCCGCCAACCGGTGCTAAAATCATATCAACGGTTGGAAGTTCTTTAATAATCTCCATGGCAATGGAGCCCTGTCCGGTTGCCACTACTTCATCATCAAACGGATGAATAAAAGTGTATCCTTTTTCCTCTGCTAACTGCAAAGCATAAGAACACGCATCGTCATATACATCACCGTGAAGAACTACCTCTGCACCATAGCTTTTTGTGCGGTTTACTTTGATTAACGGTGTTGTATTTGGCATTACAATTACTGCCTTTACCCCAAACAATTTCGCTGCATAAGCAACGCCCTGTGCATGGTTTCCGGCAGAAGCGGTAATGAGTCCTTTTTGTCTGTCCTCTTCTGACATGGTACTGATTTTATAGTAGGCACCACGAACTTTATAAGCACCTGTATACTGCATATTTTCCGGCTTTAAGTAAATTTTTCCGCCGGTCTGTGCACTGTAATACTCACTATATATTAAATTTGTAGGAAGAATTACATTCTGCACCTTTTCACTTGCCTGCTCAAACTGATCTAACGTCATCATCCGGTAAAACACAACCTTTCTCTATTCTTCAAATAATGCATTCACAAACTCTTCGGCATCAAATCGCTGTAAGTCACCAATTTGTTCACCAATTCCGATATACTTAACCGGAATGCTTAATTCTGACTGAATTGCAATCGCAATACCGCCTTTTGCGGTTCCATCAAGTTTTGTTAAAATAACACCTGATACATCTGCCACTTCGCTAAATTCTTTTGCCTGTGCCAGTGCATTCTGTCCCGTTGTACCATCAACAACAATCATGGTCTCTAATAAGGCTTCCGGGTACTCTTTTTCGATGATGGTATGAATCTTGTGAAGTTCTGCCATCAAATTTTTCTTATTATGAAGTCTTCCTGCTGTATCACAGAGAAGAATATCAACATCTCTTGCTTTTGCGGCAGCAACCGCATCGTACACAATCGCAGCCGGGTCAGAACCTTCCTGTCCTGCAATAATATCTACGCCGGCACGATTTGCCCATTCTTTTAACTGATCAATTGCACCTGCACGGAATGTATCAGCGGCAGCAAGCATTACCTTTTTACCCTGATTTTTGAACTGTCCTGCCAGTTTGCCGACACTGGTCGTCTTACCAACACCATTTACACCAATCAATAATAAAACAGACTTTTTGTGTTCAAATTCATAAGCGTCTTCATGAATCTGCATCTGCTCCTTAATGGTATCAATCAAAAGCTGTTTGCAGGCAGAAGCTTCTTTAATTTTTTCTTCTTTTACACGTTCTTTGAGTCCATCAATAATACTCATTGTAGTATTAATACCGATGTCCCCCATTACCAGTAATTCTTCCAGTTCTTCATAAAAATCATCATCAATCTCCGAAAAACCGGTAAACAAAGAATCAATTCCGGAAACGAAAGAATCTCTCGTTTTGGAAAGTCCATTTTTTAATCGTTTGAAAAATCCAACTTTTTCTTCCATTGCTGTCTCCTTACTTTTAGTTGTCTAACTGCTCTTCAATGAGTTTTACGGATACCAGCGTAGAAACGCCTTTTTCCTGCATGGTAATACCATACAGAACATCCGCTGCTTCCATCGTGCCCTTTCGATGGGTAATTACAATAAACTGTGTGTTTTTTGTAAGCTTATGCAAGTATTTAGCATACCGCTTTACGTTGGAATCGTCAAGTGCTGCCTCAATTTCGTCAAGCAGACAAAACGGAGAAGGTTTCAAATTTTGAATAGCAAACAAAAGTGCAATGGCTGTTAACGCCTTCTCTCCACCGGACAACTGCATCATGTTGCCAAGTTTCTTTCCCGGCGGCTGCGCATTGATTGTAATGCCGGCTTCCAATACGTCTTCTTCCTCGACCAATTCCAAAGTACCTTTTCCGCCTCCAAACAACTCGCGGAACACCTTGTCAAACTGTTTCTGAATATCCGCAAATTTTTCTGTAAACTGTTTGCGCATTTCTTCATCTAAATCAGCAATAATCTTTTTCAGTGCGTCTTCTGACTCAATCAAGTCGTCATGCTGCGTTTTCAAAAGTGTATAACGCTCACTGACGGATTTGAAGTCTTCTATTGCATTTACATTGACATCGCCAAGACCACGAATTTTGTTTTTCGTATCCGTCACATTTGCCTTCATGCGTGTGTAGGAAATGGAATGGTCGATATCAATTTCTTTGGCACTGCGGTATGTAAGCTCATATTCATTCCACATATGATTGACTTTTGCTTCCATCTTCTCTTCGATGTTCTGCTTTCGCGACTCTAAACGGAAAGACTCTTTGTCGAGTTCGCTCATATGATTCATCAGCGCATCCCGCTTCTCAAAAATATCTTTCTGGGATGCCATCATTTCTTCTTTCTGCTTACTTTCCTCTTCAATTTCTTTGGTCAGGCGGACAATTTCTTCCTGTAACTGTTTGTTTTTCTCTTCGTAACCGGCAATTGCCTGTTCCATCTCAGAAACCGTATCATCCGAATTTTTCTGCTCCTGCATCAATTTGTTGTATTCTGTTTCCAGATCATGAAGTGATTCTTCAATTCGGTGAATATTTTCAGCTACATAATTGTTCTTTTGCTGGAACGAAGAAACTTCTAAGCGGTTTTGAGAAATTTTCTCTTGTAACTCCACTTGTTTTTCACGTTCTTCATCCAATTTGACAGATAAAAGTTTTACCTGCTCTTTTGCCTGCTCCTCTTTCTGCTTCGACAATTCCAAATCACTGTCGATTCTTGAAAGAGAATCTTCAATTAATGCCTTCTGGTTTTCAATTTCTTTTCCATCATTGGCAATAGCGCGGTATTCTTTTTCCTTCTGCTCTTTTACCGATACTGCCTGCTCATATTTAATCTGAGCCGTATTTTTCTTTAATTCCAGTTCTTTAACCGTCTCTTCTTTGGCATTGGCATCTTTAACAAAGTTTTCCACCTGTTTCTGTGCTGTCTGAATTTCTTCTTTCACGGAAGCAATTGCACTCTCAATCGTCTGTTTTTCTTTTTCTAATGCTTCCTGCTCCTTGCGGCGGCCAAGCAGATTTGAATTATTCTTAAAGGTACCACCGGAAAGAGAACCGCCTGGATGGAACAATTCACCCTCTAATGTTACAATACGCACTCGGTACTGATACTTTTTACTAATCTGCATCGCATGATCAATCGTATCCACAAGAAGAAAACGCCCTAACAGATATTCGATAATTAATTTATACTTTTCATCGCAGTCTACCTTGGAAGCTACATTTCCAAGAACACCATCTTCCTCTAGAATTTCATCTCGGAATGGCTTTTCTTTTTTCGGTGTAACTGTCGTCAGCGGTAAAAATGTAGCACGCCCCAAACGATTCTTTTTTAAATACTGAATCATTCGTTTTGCAACATGTTCATCCTCTGTTACGATATTTTGAATATTTCCGCCAAGTGCTGTCTCAACAGCAGTAATATATTTTTCTTTCACCCGGATAATATCTGCAACAACACCAAGCACACCTGGTTCCTGTTTCTTCTGCTCCATCACACGGCGGATACTCTGACTGTACCCCTCATAGCGCTCTGCCATGTTTTTTACCGTTTCCAGTTTAGAATCAATGATATGGTAATTCTTTTGTTTTTCCTGCTGCTTTTTCTGCAAAGATAAAATATCCTGCCGTTTTATATCTGCATTTCGTAAGAGTTCTTTTTTCGCCACATAAGCAGAGTCTAACTCTTTCTTTGCCGCCTTCAAAAGTTCCTCTTCTCTTTTCATTTCTTCTTCCGCTGAAGAATATTGTGTTTTATTTGCTAAAATCTTCTGATTTAATTCTGCTTTACGAATCTTATTCTGCTCCAGCATGGATTTCGCTTTCTGCTGTTCCACAGTAATCTTACTGGAAGCATTCATCGAATCCATAATCTGCTCATTCTGTTCGTTTAACTCGATTTCATCTTCTAAAATTGCTTTCTCTAACTGCTCCATCTGGCTGCTAAGCGATTTTTCTTCGTCTGTAATTTTCTCGAGTTCTAAAAGTGCCTCTTTCTGGGAAGCGGTATAAGAAGCCAGTTCCTCATTTGCTGCCTGTTTGGATTCCTCCAATGCATCCGTACGCTCTTTGTAATATTCTTTTCCCTGTGCGGCAGACGAAATTTTTTCCTTGGTAATACGAATTTCTCCTTCAAAATTCGTAATCAAAAGTTTATCCTGATTTACTTTTTCCTTTTTCTTCTCAACCGAACGATCAAACTCCGCAATTGCAGACTCTACCGAATCATATTCAGAACGCGATTTTTCTTTATCCGCTTTTGCCTGTTCCAATTCTTCTTTTGTATGGGAAAGATTTTTCTCAATTTCTTCTGTTTCCTGCTGTAATGTCTCATAATCCATGCAGAATAGTCCTACTTCAAACTGTTTTAACTCTTCTTTTAACTGAAGGAATTCTTTCGCCTTTTTCGACTGTTCTTCCAGTGGACCAACCTGTTTTTCTAATTCTGTCAAAATATCCTGTACACGAAGAAGATTTTGACGTTCTGTCTCCAGATTTTTCTCAGCAGCAGCCTTTCTTTTCTTGAATTTAACGATACCGGCAGCTTCGTCAAATAATTCTCTTCGCTCTTCCGGTTTACCACTAAGAATTTTGTCAATCTGTCCCTGCCCGATGATGGAATAACCTTCTTTTCCGATACCGGTATCAAAAAACAATTCCTGTACATCACGGAGACGGCAGGTTACACCATTTAACAAGTATTCACTTTCACCGGAACGGTACACTCTTCTCGCTACCTGTACCTCTTCATAAGGCAGATTTAATTTGTGGTCCTCATTGCTGATTGTCAATGCAACATATGCATAACTTTGTGGTTTGCGCATCTCCGTTCCCGAAAAGATAACATCCTGCATGCTCGAACCACGTAACTGCTTAGCACTTTGTTCGCCTAATACCCAGCGGACCGCATCGGCAACATTACTTTTTCCACTGCCGTTTGGTCCGACAATTCCGGTAATTCCATTATGAAATTCAAATACAAGTTTTTTTGCAAAGGATTTGAAACCCTGAACTTCTATACTTTTCAAATACATGGACTACTTCTCCTGTCTCAATAATAATATCGTTTCATACGCCGCCTTTTGTTCGGCCGCCTTTTTCGTACGGCCTTTTCCACGGCCATAGGCTTTCTCATTTACCATGCAGACCACTTCAAACGATTTATTGTGGTCAGGGCCTTCCTCTTTTTCCAGTGCATAAGAAAGATTTGTTTTTTCGTGAAATTTGCTCTGGATAATTTCCTGCAAAATTGTCTTACTGTCATAAAATAACTGTTTCTTTTCGATGTCCGATAAAACATACTGCAAAATAAACTCTCTTGCCGGATTCAATCCACCATCCAAATAAATTGCGCCAATTACAGCTTCAAAAGCGTCAGACAAAATCGAGTCTCTCTTGCCGCCACCGGTAACCCATTCGCCGTGTCCCAGTTTCAGATATTCTCCTAATTTAATTTCCCTGGCAGAAGATGCAAGACTCATCTCGCATACTAAACTGGCACGCAGCTTCGTCATTTTCCCTTCTACCATATCCTTATGGTTTGAGAAGATATAATCACTGCTTACCAATTCTAAAACAGCATCTCCCAAAAATTCCAGCCGCTCATTGTTTCTCTCATATTTCCAATGCCTCTCATTAGCATACGAACTATGTGTCAGCGCATTGTTAAGCAGCGAAAGATTTTGAAAGTGATATCCAATTTCGTCCTGTAACTGTGTTAATTTGTCTTCTTTCACAGCACAAAGCCTCCTTTAAGCCTGAATCTTGTCCTGTATTTTTTCATTAATACTATTTTCTTTAAATGTAATACATTGTCCCAAAGCCGTTTTGATTTCCGCACTCTTGGAATTTCCATGAGCCTTTACCACAAGCCCTTTTAATCCTAACAACGGGGCACCGCCCTGGCTGCTGACATCAAATGTCTTTAATAATCCTTTTAATGCCGGTTTAATCAGCATACCACCGATTTTTGTTCGGAGGCTCTTCATAATGCCCTCTTTGATGCAGCCTAAGAATGTTTTAGCAACACCTTCAAAAAATTTCAAAATCACATTGCCGACAAAAGCTTCACAGACAAGGATATCTGTGCCGCCTTTTGCAATATCTCTTGCCTCAACACTTCCGACAAAATTAATGTTTTTGCAGTCACGAAGCAACGGATATGTTTCTTTCACAAGCTGATTTCCTTTTTCCTCTTCGGTTCCGATATTTACAATACCAACCGTTGGATTTTTTTTGCCCATAACGTTTTCAAAATAAACCGAACCCATCTGAGCAAACTGAACCAGATGTTCCGGACGAGCGTCTACATTCGCTCCACAGTCGATTAACAGAGAAAATCCGTTTTTAGAAGGTAAAAATGGTGCAAGTGCCGGACGCTTGATTCCTTTGATTCGACCAACAACAAGTTGTCCACCAACCAAAATGGCACCTGTACTTCCTGCCGATACAATCGCATCCGCCTTTCCATCGCGTACTAATTTCATGGCAACAACTAAAGAAGAATCTTTCTTCTCACGAATTGCCTTTGTTGGGACTTCACCCATATCAATAATTTCTGTTGCATTCACAATTTCAATGCTTGCTTCCTCATAGGTATATTTTGCAAGCTCACTTTTTATTTCTTCTTCTCTGCCAACAAGAATTACTTTCATACCTTTATTCTCATTTACTGCCTCTGCGGCTCCTTTTACTGTTTCAACCGGTGCGTAATCGCCACCCATGGCATCTAACGCAATTACAACTTTATTTTCCATCTTTTTTACCTCCTAAAAAAACTCATACGTTATAAATATACTAGAAAATGAGAAAAAAAGCAATCAAAAAACCACCCGAAGGTGGTTTTCTTACTGTTTTTCATAAAAAAATGACTGAATTCCCTGGAAATTATACTTTTTCGCACCAATAATCTGCTCAGTGCTTCCTACAAACAAAATTCCCTGTTTGCATAAGGAATCCGAAAATCGGCGGTAAATCCGCTCCTTTGCCTCTTCCGTAAAGTAAATCATCACATTCCGGCATACAATCAGATGAACTCTCTGCGGATATCCATCCTTTAACAGATTGTGCTGCTTAAAAGAAATACATGATTTTAATTTGTTAGAAACACGGTAAATACCATGCTCATCTTTTTCTAAAAATTTATCTCTGTAACGCTGCGGCAGTCCTTTAATGCTCTGACCGGTGTAACACCCCGCCTTTGCTTTTGCTAAAACTTCCGCGTCCATATCCGTCGCCAAAATCTGAACTTGACTCAATGGAAGAAAATCACTTAAAACCATCGCCAGCGAATATGGCTCATCACCTGTTGAACAGGCTGCACTCCAAATACGCAAAGGTTTTGGAAAGCGTTTCAAAAGCAGTGGAATGATATCCTTTTCCAAGGTCTGCCATTGCAGAGGATTTCGGTAAAACTCTGATACATTGATAGTCAAATATGTAATAAAACTATCATGAATTTCTGTATCCTGTCTAAGTAATGACAAAAAAGTGTTATAATCATCTACTTGATGTTTTTTCAAAAAATTATCAATCCGCCGCTTCATCTGCCCTTCTTTGTAGGAATTTAAATCAATTCCTGACATTGAAAGGAATCCGCTTTTAAACCATTCGTAATCGTAAAGACCCATTATTCTTCTTCGGAATCTTCAACATCTGCTGCTTCGTTGCGTTTCTCAATCTCAAGTGCTTTTACACTTAAGCTGATTTTCTTTGTTTCTTCATTGAAATCAACGATTTTAGCAGTAATTTCCTGACCTACTTTCAAAACATCGGAAGGTTTTTCTACATGCTCAATAGCAATCTGAGAAACATGAAGCAATGCGTCAATTCCTTCTTCCAACTCAATAAATGCACCAAAATCAGTCATGCGGGCAACCTTACCGGTTACGATTGTACCAATCTGATACTTCTCTGCTGCATTTTTCCATGGATTGTTCTCTTCCAGTTTAAGAGTAAGTGCAATCTTTGTGTCTTGAATATCTTTAATCATGACATTTACTTTATCGCCAACTTTGAACAGCTTTTTAGGATCTGCAACGCGTCCCCATGACATCTCGGAGATGTGAAGAAGTCCATCTGCTCCGCCCAAGTCGATGAATGCACCAAAATCGGTAAGGTTTTTAACAGTACCTTCTACCATCATGCCAACTTTAATACGGGAAAGCAATTCTTCCTGCATTTTTTTCTTCTTAGCAACGATTAACTGTTTGCGGTCGCCAATAATTCTTCTCTTACGTGGATTAACTTCAGTAAGAACGAATTCAACTTCCTGATCCTGATATTTGGATAAATCTCTCTCATACATATCGGATACCAGACTAGCCGGGATAAACACACGGCCTTCACCATAAGAAACACTCAAACCGCCTTTGAGTACCATGGAAACTTTTCCGGTAAGTACTTCCTGCTTTTCAAATGCTTCCTGAAAACGTTCATTCATCTTATCCTGCTGAAGTCTCTTATAAGTAAGAAGAACCTGTCCCTCACCATCGTTGACTTTCAAAACTTTAACAGTCATCGTATCTCCTGGTTTTACTTCGGAGGTCAAGTCAACATCAGTATTGTTACTGTATTCATTCTTCGTTAAAATACCATCTGCTTTATATCCAATGTTCAAGATAATCTCATTGTCTTTAACTCCGATAACTGTCCCTTCTACAATCTCACCATTGTGGATTGTGACTAATGAATCCTCTAATAATTCTGCGAAACTTGCTTCTGACATGCCTTAAGAACCTCCTGTATAATAGTATTTGGGGTCGATGCCCCGGCAGTAATACCTAGGCTTGCAAAAGATGAGACCGGGATATCCGGCAAATCTTCTGCTGTCTGTATAAAAAAAGTGTTTTCACACTGATTTTTACATATTTCGTATAACTTGCGTGAATTGGATGAATGTGTTCCACCTATCACAATCATAGCGTCGGAATCCTTTGCTAAAGACTCCGCCTCCGTCTGACGTGTAGACGTAGCATTACAAATTGTATTCACAGCAAGTATATCATAACCTTTTTTTGAAAAAATTTCAACTAATTCTTGAAATTTTTTGTAATTAAATGTCGTTTGTGCTACCACGCATATCGGTTTTTCCCCTTTTGACGGCTTAAATAAAAGGGCATCTTCCTTCGATTCTACGACGGTTCCACCGTTTTTGGTCCATCCGAGAATCCCCTGTACTTCCGGATGTTTTGCCGAACCGATGATAACAATTTCATATCCTTTTTCACTGTATTCGGCAACGGTTTTATGAATTTTTTTCACAAATGGACACGTTGCATCCTCAAATGGAATTTTTTCCTCCTTGAGCGTGTGGATGACAGATTCCGGTACACCGTGCGAACGAATCACTAAAATCGCCTGACTCCTGTCTTCTTTTGCAATTTCATCCGGGTGTTCAATCACCTGTACCCCCTGCGATGCTAAATCCTCTACAACCTGCTCGTTGTGAATAATCGGTCCAAGTGTATATACTTTGTATTTTTTTTCTGCCAATAAATCATATACCGTATCAACGGCCCGCTTTACTCCAAAGCAGAACCCCGCGCTGTCTGCACATTTAATTGTCATGAGCCGATGCTCCTTGTATTTCAATAATTTTATTTACCACTTCATCGATTGATAAATCAGAGGAATCCAGATATACTGCATCTTCTGCCTGCTTTAACGGCGCAATTTCACGGTTCATATCCTGTTCATCTCTAGCAATGATATCCTTTTCAATTTGTGCCAAATCGCAGGTTTCTCCTTTTTCTATTAATTCTTTGTAACGGCGGTTTGCGCGCACAAAAGAACTTGCCGTCAGATAAATTTTGCACTCAGCATTTGGCAAAACAACGGTTCCAATATCTCTGCCATCCATAATGACATCATTGGCAGCCGCCAAATTTCTCTGCAATTCTAATAATTTTTCGCGAACCTTTGGATATTTTGCAACTACCGAAGCATTTTTTCCAACTTCTTCTTTACGGATTTCTTTGCTGACATCCGCACCATTTAAGAAAATATGCTGCTCGCCGTTTTCATACTGAATCGTAATATCAATTGCCTGACATTTTTCATTTACCGCATTTTCATCTGTTGTATCAATGCCGTTTGTCAAAAAATAATACGCCATCGTGCGGAACATAGCACCTGTGTCTACATAAACATAATTCAGTTTTTTTGCTACTAGCTTTGCGATTGAGCTTTTTCCGGCTCCTGCCGGTCCATCAATTGCAATATTCATTCGTAACGCCTCCTTCTAATTCGATTCTTCCCTGCCAGCCAAATACCCGGTAGACCATGCAATCTGAAGATTAAAACCTCCGGTTAAAGCATCCAAATCTAACACCTCACCGGCAAAGAATAATCCCTGTATTTGTTTCGATTCCATCGTTGATGGATCAATTTCCGAAACTTTTACACCCCCGCGCGTAATAATCGCTTCGTTGATATCTCTCAATCCTTTTAATGTTACCGTAAAATCCTTTATGCTGTCAACTAATTTCAACCGATTTTTTTTGTCAAGCTGATTCACTTTGCTGTCAACATCCAAGCCGGCACGGGACAACACTTCTGTTACCATGCTGGCAGGAAGAAGATTTCTGCAGGCATTTTTCAACGATAAATTCATGCGTTCCGAAAAATCTTTCACAATCCGTTTATCTAACTGCTCCATTGACAATGCCGGTTTTAAGTCAATATGCAGTATCAGCGGTTCTTTTTGCAGCTTGTCACCAACGATGCTGCTTGCGCTCAGCATAAGTGGCCCGCTCACTCCATAATGTGTAAACAGGACTTCACCGAAACCGTCATAGAGCGATTTCTGCTTGCCGGATTCTCTTCGAATCGATACTTGACAGTTTTTTAACGTTAATCCCTGCAATTGTTTTCCAATGTTATCTGCTGTGACAATTCCGGTTAAGCCCGGACGAATTGCCGTTACGGTATGTCCTGCCTCTTTTGCAAATTCATAGCCATCTCCCGTTGAACCGGTACTTACATAAGAACAGCCGCCGGTTGCCACAATCACTTTGTCCGCCGGCAGAGTATGCTGATTTTTCAGAACAACTCCCGTCACTTCACTTTCTTTGATTTGAAGTTTTTTTACCTCTGTATGAAGAAGTACAACTACACCAAGTCTTTTACACTCCTTCTCCAATGTTCGGATGACATCAGAAGATTTATCCGATGCCGGAAAAACGCGCTTTCCACGCTCCACTTTTGTAGGCAGACCATGCTTATTAAAAAAATCAACGACCTGTTCATTGGTAAAGGAATAAAACGCACTGTAGAGAAACTTAGGATTTGAAATTACGTTAGAAAACAAATCAGAAATATCACAGGCGTTGGTCAGGTTGCACCTGCCTTTTCCTGTGATAAAAAGTTTTTTTCCTAATTTTTCATTTTTTTCAACAATAGTGACGTCACATCCGCATGAGGCACTTTGAATCGCCGCCATCATGCCGGCAGGACCGCCACCGATTATGATTACTTTTTTCATTTTCTTCTCCGATGTATTTATGCCGATGCATAAACTTCATTAAATCCAAAAGACCGATGAGAACTTTTGTATCGTTTGTTTTTGCATCGGTAAATAATTTTTTTGCAATCTTTTACATTATCCAACAGACTGCTGGCAAAACAGTTTAATATTAATGTTTCCATCTGCTTAGAACAACGCTTTACCGGTTTTGCTTTCGAATCAAATGAAACCACAACGACATTTTTCTGCTGCTCTACATGGTCAACACGCACATCTTCATCTTCTAAATTCTGTGTTACCAGATAAGTGATATACTCTGCTGTCAATGTTTTTTCCTCTTTTTTAACAACAACCGGAATCAGACTCATTGTATCGGAATCAATGGAGTAAATCGTAAGTGTCTTCATCGTGCTTTTTGGCGTCGAAAGGGCTGTTTTTGCCGGTATCTCAGACGCTTTTCCACAACCATTTAATAATAACAAACCCACCATAAGTATTGCCATTATTTTAAATTTCAATTTTATTACTCCTTGTCTAAACATCGTATTGCCAAATCAAGAGCTGCATCCACTGCCTGCTTTCTTACCTGTTCTCTGTCACCGGAAAACACATGACGTTCTACTGTAACCTGCTCATGCAGTGAACAGCCCAGATACACAAGCCCAACAGGCTTTTCTTTTGTACCACCGCCCGGTCCCGCAATGCCGGTTGTAGAAAGCCCTATGTCGGCTTTCGCTGCCTTTGCACAGCCAACACACATTTCGGCTGCTGTCTCTTTGCTGACAGCACCTTTTGTTTCCAGTGTTTCATGACTTACGGAAACCAGATTTTCTTTTGCTTCGTTTGCATAAGTCACATAAGCACAGTTGATAACATCCGACGCACCGGAAACGTTAATAATTGTTGCCGATAGTAAACCGCCGGTACATGATTCAGCTGTTGTTATCGTATAGTGTTTGTTTGTCAGTTTCTTGACAAGCTCATTTTCTTTTGCATTTTCTTTCATTATCGCACATCCTTCATAACCCCTCGGTTTTTATAAATATAATCGACGAGAGAAATTATCGTTAGTATCACCGAAGCATAAATTAATATACTCTCAATGATACGGAACACTTCTGCCTGAAAATGAAATACTAAAAAAATTGACATTGCCATCTGGACAAAAGTTTTGACTTTGCCCCAGTAACTTGCTGCAATGGTAACTCCTTTTTCAGCAGCCACCAGACGAAAACCGCTGATAATGAACTCTCTGCTGATAATGATAATAACTACCCATGCCGGCATATTTGTCTGCGGGTCAGCCAAAAAACAGATGAGTGCTGCACAGACTAATAACTTATCCGCCAATGGGTCCATAAATTTACCAAAGGTTGTAACCTGATTGTATTTTCTTGCCAGATATCCGTCAAAAAAATCGGTAATACAGGCGGCAATAAATAGACCGCCGGCAATATAATCCGAATACGGCAATTGCTGCCATAGCATCGCAATTACAAAAAGAGGAATCATGGCAACACGCAGAATTGTCAATCGATTTGGTACATTCATTTAATCATCCTCCTCCGGTAAAATTTCTCCAATCAAATCATAGCCGTTTGCATCCGTCACCAAAACAGGTATTATGGTGCCTGATATGATTTCGTACGGTGCTTCAAAGAACAGGCATCCATCAATCTCCGGCGCATCACGGTAAGTACGACCGACATAAACGCCATCTTCCGGCAGATATCCATCCACAATCACCGAAAGTTTTCTGCCAATCATTTCTTCATTCTGGGCAAAAATCACATTCTGCTCTGTCTGCATAATTTCATCTGCCCATTCCTGTTTAATCTTATCCGGAAGCTGTCTGTCATATTCTGCCGCCGGTGTTCCTTCTTCCGGCGAATAAGGAAATACTCCTAATCGTTCAAATTTCATGTTGGCAACAAAATCCACACATTCCTCATGGTTTTCGTTTGTCTCTCCCGGAAATCCGCTGATTAATGTTGTACGGAGTGCAATATCCGGAATCTCTTTACGAAGCATGGAAATCTTCTCACGCAGATCCGCCTGTGTGGTCTTTCGTCCCATTCTTTTTAATATATCGTCGTTACAGTGCTGAATCGGCAAATCGAGATAATGACAGATTTTTTTCTCTGTCTTAATCGTCTGTACCAGTTCCTCGGTAATTTCTTCCGGATAACAGTACAGCAGCCGAACCCACTCAATTCCATCAATTTTACAGAGTTCATGTAAAAGTTTAGGCAGTCGTTTTTCACCATATAAATCAACACCGTAAACCGTTGTTTCCTGTGCAATCACAATCAGTTCCTTGGTTCCTTCTTTTGACAATTGTTCCGCTTCCACTAACAATTCTTCCATCGGAACGCTGCGGTAATTACCGCGCAGTTTCGGAATAATGCAGTATGTGCAGTGTTTGCTGCATCCCTCTGCAATTTTTAAATATGAGGAATAGCCGGAGGACGTATGAACTCTGTTTGTTAAATTCTTTGGAAGATAGTCCAAATCATTTAACGCACATTCTTTTTTTCCCTGTAACGTATCTTTTACCACTTCAAATATTCTATCATATGCCGTTGTTCCGACAACCGCATCTACTTCGGGAATTTCTTTTTGGATGTCGTCGGAGTAGCGCTGCGCTAAACATCCTGTCATAATAAGTGAGACACACTTGCCGGTCTTTTTGTATTCTGCCATTTCAAGAATTGTCTCAATACTTTCCTCTTTTGCATCATGAATAAAGCCACAAGTATTCACAATAATGATTTCTGCATCCTCCGGTGTACTTGTCACCGAAATATTCTGCGAAGCTAACAGTGCAATCATTTTTTCACTGTCAACTAAATTTTTATCACATCCTAATGATACAAAGAACAAATTCATGCTTTCTGAATTCCTTTCGCTTCCACACAATTATTCATCAACATCGCAATTGTCATCGGTCCGACACCGCCCGGTACCGGCGTAATTGCCGACGCTGTTTTTTCCACGGAATCAAAGTCCACATCACCGCAAAGTTTACCGCCTTCCGGTCTGTGAATTCCGACATCAATGACAACAGCACCTTCTTTCACATAATCTGCCGTAATCATTTTCGGCTTTCCAATTGCTACAATCAGAATATCTGCTCTTTTTGTTACTTCTTTTAAATCTTTTGTATGACTGTGGCAAACAGTAACCGTAGCATTCTCACGAAGCATAAGCATTGCCATTGGCTTTCCGACAATATTACTTCTGCCTACAATAACGCACTCTTTTCCGTCAATTACTACACCACTTCTCTTTAAGAGCTGAATGATGCCCGCCGGCGTACAGGACACAAAGCCCGGCTGACCAATACTTAACGCACCAACGCTCTGCGGATGAAATCCATCCACATCTTTTTTCGGGGAAATGGTCTGAATCACTTTATCCTCATTAATATGGGAAGGCAGCGGTAATTGTACCAAAATACCGTTTACGGTATCATCTGCATTGAGTTTTTCAACAAGTGCCAGTAATTCTTCTTCTGTTGTTTCTTCCGGCAATTCATAAGAAAGGGAATGAATTCCCACATATTCGCAGGCCTTCTTTTTGTTTCCTACATATACGGTAGATGCCGGATCATTTCCAACCTGGATTACCGCAAGTGTAACATCCATATTTTCCTTTGCCACGCGTTCTTTGCACTCGTCCTTTACCTGTGCTGAGATTTTTTTGCCATCAATTAAAACTGCCATACTGTTATCTCCTTTTTAATCTATTTCTACTATATTGTCGCGGATTGCCTGCATATGAAAATCCGTCCGATTTATTACATCCGCACAAGCACGCAATTCGTAAACAATATTTTCTGCATCTTTGATATTTTTTTTGTATTTTACCTGATGCTCTAAGCTTGCCCAAAAGTCCATCGCAATCGTACGAATCTGGACTTCGACACGCATATTTTCTTTATGATCTGAAAAGAATACCGGGACTTCCACAATTAAATGCAGACTCCGGTAGCCATTCATTTTCGGCTTTTTGATATAATCTTTTGTTTTTATTAAAACAACATCATCCTGTGCCGAAAGCATATCCGCCACTTTGTAAATGTCGTCAATAAAAGAACAGATTACACGCACGCCCGCCACATCGTTCAAATGCTGCCTGACCGATTCAACCGTAATCGGATAGCCTTTCTTTTTCAATTTGGTTGCGATGCTGTCCGGCTGTTTGATTCTTGTTTTAACAAATTCAATCGGATTTCGATTTTTTGTCATCGAAAATTCATCATTTAACACTTGTAATTTTGTTTTTACTTCTTTGATTGCACAACTGTACATCATCATCACTTTCTGAAATTCTTTGGCATCGGACTCAAAAAGATTGTCCATATCTTTTGGCAGATGCAGTTGTTTCAGATACGATGTATGTAATTCTTCATCAAGCATTGTTCTTCTCCAATCTTTAACCCCTGTACTTGCTACATACTCATTATACATATGCATACATTATCTATTATAAGCAAAAAATGAATAAAGTCAAACGAAACGGGAACACTACTAAAAAAATGAAGGGAGAATTTTTTGTAATGAAAAGTTTTGTTGACCAGGACGCCTGCATTGCCTGCGGTTTATGCGTGTCCACCTGTGAGGATGTTTACCATTTTAATGAAGAAGGAAAAGCAGAGGCTGTTGAAGGAATAATTCCTGCAGAATATGAAGATGACTGCCGGACTGCCGCTGAAAACTGCCCGACTATGGCGATTGAAGTTGATGAAGGGTGAATTGTTTTCGCTAAGTAAAAGTAAAAAGGAATCTACAAAGTTTCCCATTCGGAACCGCTTCGCTTGATGAACACCTATGGTGTTCAAAGTTTCTCATGGTGAAAGTTTGATGTTTTTTTATTTAAAAATTAATGTGAAAACATTTTACCTCTTTAATTTACCTCTTTGGGATTTTTATTGCTCTTTGGTTTGCTATTCTTCGATTACTTCGATTTCGAGGTAGTCGAAGTCGATTTGCTCGATGAAGTTATCTTGTTCAAAGCGGGTTTTGTCAACCCGCTTGAATTCATTAATGTTTTTGTCAAGCCAAATTGGCTGTTGCAAATCAAAGGCTTCAGCAAATGCGTGAATACCGGCAAATACTTTTTTAGTCCGGTTGATATCCGTGTCACCATTTTCATAAACCATATCACGAACTAAATGATTGTCTTTGAATATTTTTCCCCATATGCGGAACATAAAAGTCCTCCCCAAAGAACTAATTCTTTTTGTTGTAGTTAATCAGGCAGCCTTTCAAAATAATTTCTCTTTCATCGTCTGTCAGATTACCAAGATGAAGTTCAATCTCTTTCATTCCCTGGTTTACTACATAAGCATGAATCGTATCTTCTTTTGTTTCAATGGCTTTCTTGATATCTTTTACAAAAATATAATCATCTTTATCAAAAACAAGGTCACCATCGAAAACAAATGGAAGCATACCCCAGTTAATCAGGTTGGAACGGTATCTCTTTGTTGCATACTCACGGGCAATGTTAGCCATACCGCCAAGCACACGCTGACAGCTTGCTGCCTGCTCACGGGCAGAACCGTCACCCGGTTTTACGGCAAAAATCACACTTCCGACTTCTGTCTCTTCCGGTTTTACATCAAACTGTTTAGAAATCGCCTCATAGACATCTTTTAAGTTTGCATCTACGGCATAAATATCTTCGCCTGCGATACGAGCCTTCTCTACCTTCTGTACTTCTTTTGCTTTTCCTACATAAGCAGGGTCTTTTCTTGAAAGAGTAAATTCAGCAAGACCAAGCGGATTTGAGCGGTAAGAACTTGTCTCACCGGATGGAATCAATTCATCCGTTGTCGTAACCGGATCATGAATCATCGATACCACTTTCAAAAGTACATTATCTGTAAGTGCATGCATTTTCGGCCAGTCTACAATGTTTGGTCCGAATTTAATTTCAACCGAAGGATCTGCCTTACCGACACCATTAAAAACACGGTTATCATAAATGGTATGGTCAAAATAGTATTTCGGTTTTGTAAAGTCTGCATCAATATCTGTTGCTGCCGTCAAATATCCCTTATTCGCAGCAGTTGCCGCAATCGAACGAGCATCCATAAGTGCAACAGAAGCAATCTGTCCATTCGTAACTTTCGAGCCCTCACGGTTCGGGAAGTTTCTTGTCGAATGACGAATACTAAGTCCCTTGTTGCTTGGTACATCGCCGGCACCAAAACATGGACCGCAGAAAGCGGTACGAACGGTAGCTCCTGCTTCCATCAAATCAGCAATGCGTCCATTTTTCACAAGTTCCATGAAAATCGGCTGGGATGCCGGATAAACGCTTAACGAGAATTCATCGGCACCAATGTTTTTACCGCGCAGAATGTCAGCAGCATCACATAAGTTTTCAAAACCACCACCGGCACATCCGGCAATAACACCCTGCTCTACATACAATTTGCCATCATGAATCTTATCCGTCAACTTAAAGTCAATGTTATTGTTATCAAGGCTTACAAGCGCCTTCTTCTCTACATCACGAAGGATATCCTCAAGGTTATTGTTCAACTCTTCGATTGTGTACACATTACTTGGGTGGAATGGCATCGCAATCATCGGTTTGATTGTTGACAAGTCAACTTCAACCACACCGTCATAGTAAGCAACTTTTTCCGGTGCCATTTCTTTATAATCATCTTTTCTTCCGTGAATTTCATAAAATTCTTTTACGGCATCATCTGTGCGCCAGATAGAAGAAAGACAAGTGGTCTCTGTCGTCATAACATCAATACCAATACGGAAATCAACACTTAAGTTATCAATGCCCTCGCCGACAAATTCCATTACTTTATTATTTACATAACCATTTTTAAATACAGCACCGATAATCGCAAGTGCAATATCCTGTGGACCAACACCTTTTTGCGGTTTACCGGTCAGATGAATTGCCACAACACCAGGCATTGAAATATCATAAGTCTGCTCCAAAAGCTGTTTTACGATTTCCGGACCACCCTCGCCGACTGCCATCGTACCAAGTGCACCATATCTTGTATGACTGTCTGAACCAAGAATCATAGCACCGCCTGCCGCTAACATCTCGCGGGCAAACTGATGAATAACTGCCTGATGAGGAGGTACATAGATACCACCATATTTTTTTGCACAGGAAAGACCAAACACATGATCATCTTCGTTAATTGTTCCACCTACCGCACATAAACTGTTATGGCAGTTAGTAAGTACATAAGGAACCGGGAACTTCTCAAGTCCGGATGCTCTTGCGGTCTGTAAAATTCCAACAAATGTAATATCATGGGAAGTCAATTTATCAAACTTGATTTTCAAGTTTTCCATATTGCCGGAAGTGTTATGGGATGACAAAATATGGTATGCCATCGTTCCCTTAACCGCCTCTTCTTTTGTTGTCTTAATTCCTGCTTTGCTTTCCAGTGCCGCGATTGCCTCTGCATTGTCCGGAATCAATTCCGTACCATTCAAAAGATACGCGCCACCATCATATAATGTTACCATTTGCAGCCTCCTTCATATTTTTTAACACCGAAGTGAAAATTTTTCCTATAATAGTATACTTGCTTTTTCTTTATAATGCAAATTATTTTTTGCATTTTTGCTTGATTTTTCTATTGTCATCCGTACTAAAATGAGGTAGAATAAGTTGAAATACGGCAAGCCATGGGAACATGGCAGATAGGAGGCATTATGCGTCATTTAATGAATGCACTTGACCTGACCGTGGATGAGATTCATGATTTGATTGTATTAGCTGAAAAAATCATTCAGGATCCAGCACGATTTTCAGAAGTGTGTAAAGGAAAAAAACTTGCAACTTGTTTTTATGAACCGAGCACAAGAACCCGTTTAAGTTTCGAATCGGCAATGTTGAATTTAGGTGGACAAGTTCTTGGTTTCTCATCTGCTGATTCTAGTTCTGCATCAAAAGGCGAAAGCGTGGCCGATACCATTCGTGTCATTTCCAGTTATGCAGATATTTGTGCGATGCGTCACCCAAAAGAAGGTGCACCATACGTCGCCTCTCTTCATTCAAAAATTCCAGTTATCAACGCCGGTGATGGCGGTCACAATCATCCGACCCAGACATTAACCGATTTATTGACAATTAAAAATTTAAAGGGACGCCTTGACAATCTGACAATCGGATTGTGTGGTGACTTAAAATTCGGACGTACCGTTCATTCTTTAATTGGTGCCATGGTTCGCTATCCTAATGTTAAATTTGTTATGATTTCACCGGAAGAATTAAAAATTCCGGACTATATTAGAAAAGACACCTTAGATGCCAATGGTATTGAATACAAAGAGGTTAATGTATTAGAAGACGTCTTACCGGAACTTGATTTATTGTATATGACACGTGTACAACGTGAACGTTTCTTTAACGAGGAAGATTACATCCGCTTGAAGGACAGCTTCATCCTTGACAGCAAAAAAATGAAACTGGCACCAAAAGATATGTTAGTTCTCCACCCTCTTCCACGTGTAAATGAAATTGCAACCGATGTGGATGATGACCCACGCGCCGTTTACTTTAAGCAGGCACAATATGGTGTTTACATACGAATGGCGTTAATTATGACTTTATTGGAGGTGATTCCGGAATGTTAAATATTGGTGGATTACAAGAAGGAGTTGTCATTGACCACATTAAGGCTGGCGGCTCCATGGAAATTTATCATTATCTTGAATTAGAAAAATTAGACTGCTCCGTTGCTATTATTAAAAACGCAAAAAGCAGTAAAATGGGGAAAAAAGATATTATCAAAATCGAGGGACCGATTACGGTAAACTTGGACATTCTCGGTGTTCTCGATGAAAATATCACCATTAATGTTATAAAAAATAACGAAATTGTAGAAAAACGTGTTCTCACACTGCCGGAAACGGTAACAAATGTCATCAAGTGCAAAAACCCTCGATGCATTACTTCCGTTGAGCAGGAATTACCACACCGTTTTAAACTGACAGACCGCGAAAACCGGATTTACCGCTGCATGTACTGTGAGCAGAAGTTTTCGAGAAGACGATAAAAGATGGTAAAATAATTTAATTGTAATACAAAAATTGATATTGTTTTTCCTATTCAGGACCGCTCCCGCTTAATGAACACTCGTAACGGTGCCTGAGGACAGAATACGTCCTCTAGGCACCGACGGTGTTCAACGTCCTTCATAGTGAAAAACAATATCAATTTTTTGTTTACCATTAAATAAGTTTATAGCAATAATACATTCTTACTTTACCGCAGAAAACTGATGTGTTTCCACAGCTTCTAATTCATTAATTCGAATCCAGTGGCTTGTATAAATCTCCACTTTGATTTTGGATGCTTTTACTTTTCGTTTCAATGAAACTTCCGTTGTTACTTTCGGATTTATTCCGGCATCCGGTCTTACAGTGGCTCCCATCTCGGTCCATTTTCCATTCTCATAATAGGAAATACGGTATGAATACTGTGCCTTTTCAGATGTCATCGTCAAGTCCGGTATCACACCGGTCCCTGCACTCGCAGACTCGCTTTCCTGCAAAGTAAAGAGACGAACCACATTGATACTTTTTGGCTTACTAAACGTCATCGTAACTTCATGACGGTCTGTATCACTGCTTCCTCCAACACCAGTTTCCAAACCTTTCGTAATTCGATCTCCATCCACGACAGAGTTTGGAACAGTGAAAGAACCACCACCACTTTTCTTCTGTCCGGCAAGTTTTACTGCATCTTTCATTGCCCAGTTGACATACGGCGTCAAAGTTATTTCTGAAACTTCTACGTTCGTATCTGCAAAAACAAACCGTACCTGTGTGCTTTCAATTGCTTCTTTACCCTGAACAAAAATGGTCTTTCCGTCATCGCTTGATTTTCCGGTATATATCGTCTTCCATGTATCATCTGACTGTTTTACCTGAACCTCATAACTGCCAAGCGATGAATCCTTTGTCTGAATCATAAATCGGTCGTACTGATAAGAATCCTTAAAGTCAAATGTAAGCATAGGATTTGCATCCGTTGATTGTGGCTTCCATGTTGTTTTTTCATCCTTATCATATACATTTTCTGCTGCATTTGAAGTTTCTTCACTCGTTGCGGTAATGGAAACCGGCAGACTTTCTTCATCTTCATACACTTTAGAAGACAGCGATTCAATTACCGCATCCGCTCCCGTCACTTCCATTGTGATGTTACCAAGCCCCGGCGTCAAATCCATTGCACCATCTAACATATACTCTTGCATGGTATCGGATAACTGAACTTCTCCAATTGTCTGGTCATTCCATTTAAGTGTTACAAAAGCTTTTCCGTCGGACTTTCCTTTCAGGTAAAATACAAACAAATCATCTTTTTCAACCTGCGCAAGATAAGAATATGTCATGTCCTTTTTTGCCTGTAAATTAGTATGTGCTGCCTTAACTCCTTCATAATCAGAAGCTGAAATACTTCCCGGAACTTTCGCATAATCACGAGTGCGGACGGTTACTCCGCTCACGCTGACATTACCGGATACGACGGTCATTGTAAACGTCTGGCTGCCGGCATCCAGTTTTGCCATATCTGCCGCCTCATACAGTGCCTGCTCTTTACCAATTGTTACGGTACCAAATGTCCGGTCTCCACATGAAATTTTTACCTTTGCTGCATTGTCCGATTTTGCATCTAAACCGGCAAAATAGCTTTCCGATTCTGATACAATTCCCTTGGCACTAAAGGTTTCACCTGCCTGATATGTTGTTTTTTCCGTGGTAATTGTTCCCGGAAGTACATTTTCATCTGCAAGAACACCTGCAAGCGTTGTTTCTTTTGTCTGTTTTTTACCAACATAATAACTTTCTTTCGGCCCGGCATTAGAGCTTTTGACCGATTTTTCAGAAACAACCAATTTCTGAAGCAGGAATGCAGGGTCATCAGAATATATACGAATCGCATTCACGCCAGCATTTAGGTGGATATTATTCTCCTGCTTTCTGCCATTTACTTTCACATCATTTGCCCATGAACCACTGTATTCTCCAGCCAAAAACGTATCGGCATCTACTGTATTTTTCTCAATTAATGTTTCCCCATTAATCGAATAACCATACGATATGCAAACCTTATCACGATCCAGATTATTGGATGGTGCTGTATAAACAGTAAATTTATACTCTCCATCTTCCGGAACACATACTGCATATTCTGCATAGGCAGCTTCTTCCATCGTCTTTGTCTTATCCGCATTTGTCGGAAGAATTTTCATTGACTGTCCGGTTTTTCCATAACCGTCAAAAACATGGAATGCTGTATTATTGCCGCCTTCTTTTGCCGTTACATAATTTCCCGGAAGAATGGAGGCATATCCATTTGTGTAAACATATGTCTTGTCTGCATAGGAAGATGTATCATATACCTTTGCATTAACATTAAGTGTAATGGTCTGGCTGCCGCTTTGAATTTTAACGGATCCGGAAGCATCTTTTTTGACCTTTGAAAAATCAACCGATACCTCAAACGCATCCTGCGATTTTACTGTGCCGGATTTCTTACTTACAACAATCCAGTCCTCCGAAGGAGTTATCGTATAAGCAAAACTGTTCGCTCCCTGATTGGAAACAGTTACTGTATAAGATTCCTGATTCAGATTTGTAAAATCGGATAATGTACCACTTTCTGATGCCTCGACAGCCTGTTCTTCATTTTCCATCGTAACCATCATTTTACCATCAGCCGCTGGTTTCACCCAGACTGCTTTTGGATAACTCCAGCCGGTTGAGTTCCATGTCACAAAGCCGACATGAGGAGAACTCATCATACCATCCCACTTGTCACCGACGCCCGGCATATTTTTGTTGTAAGTTTTCTGTAATTCCTTATCCAGTGCCACCGCTTGTTCCAGCTCAGCTGCATATAAATTTGCTGCCACACTGTTATTTTTCGCCAAATATTTATTGATGCCACTTAATATCTGCATTTTTGTCACATTTGCCGATGCAACAACCGGGAAATAGACAAGTTCAAAGTATGCCGCCTGCCAATCCGATGAAATCTCTTTCTGGCACGCTTTCGCTCTTTGTATCATGTCATCCACTTTGACAAGCATTTCTCTGCCTTCATTATAATTTACAGAATCATAAGTTGCCGAATTAATGGATTCCGGTTTGCCGGAACCATTTAACCATGTATAATCATCCAACAGCATCTCCATCTCATTCACAAGAGAATCCGATGTGTTTTCGCCAAACTGCTGTTTTACCCAGTTTTTACGATATTCAGTAATTTTATCTTTTCCATTTGTTCCCCATGTATCATAATCATATGCCATATCAAGGAAATAGGAAATATTCATCTCCATCGGCTTCAAATCACCAACATTAACGATCCAGATATTATCAATGCCATGCTCATATGCCATATTCATCTGTTCCCAAGTTTTAGTAAGAGGAACTGTATTTACCCATTCATAGGAAGTCGGACCGCCATGGTAATCAAAGTGATAATACATACCATAACCGCCTTTTCGATTTTTATCCTCCTTCGTTGGAAGCGTACGCATATTTCCAAAGTTATCATCGCAGAGCATAATGGTTACGTCATTTAAAACATCCCATTTTTTCAATCCCTCTGCTTTATCTGTGCCATGCCAGTAGTCCTCTACTTCTTTATAAACAGTAAGAACCTGAGGGGCATCCGATAAATTATTCTTTTTCAAAATATCTTTCTGCGCCGTAATTACTTTTTTCAAAAGTGCAATATTTTCTTCTTTTGTTCCTGACAAAGAAGAATCCGACTCACCACGCATGCCAAGGGTATAAACATTTTCAAAATTTTTATTTCTTGCCACACCGTCTTCCCAGAATTTTGTGATGGCAGTTTCGTTCGTATTAAAGTCCCAAGCGTTACTTGTGCCATACTGACGATATTTGTTCTGCCATTCCACACCGGCACGACAAAGTGGCTCATGATGAGAGGTTCCCATAACAATACCGTATTTGTCGGCGAGTTCTGCATTGGCTAACTTATTCGTTCCCTTACCGTCCTCGCTAAAAGTATTTGACCACATCGCCGGCCACAAATAATTTCCTTTACAGCGTAAAATTAATTCATAGACATTTTCATAAAAATACTGATTATATCCGCCAAATTTTTTCTTTGCATAACTAGTCAGTGATGGAGCTTCATCATTTAGGAAAATACCACGATATTTTACGGATGGTTCTTTGGATGTAACCGTTAATTCCTTTTCCGGAATCTGAACTACATCTTTAGCAACCGGTGTAGCATCGCCCCAGTAAACCCATGGAGAAACACCCATTTTCTCAGAAATATGATAAAGACCGTAAATCGTTCCACGCTTATCACTTCCGATAACGACAATTGCCTTTTTTACATTAGCTACCGGATTTTCTACCACCTGAATGCGGTATACTTCGCGCTTTCCTTTTATCTGGGAGGCGTCTACTTTTCCCTGCTCAATCAAGGAATCAATTATCGCATTGTTTCCGATGGAGCCGGCAATAATTGCATATTCCTTCAATGATTCTGTCTTGGTTATGACATTTGCCTTTGCTTTCTCTTTTGTAACAAGAGAAATGTCTTTGGCAACGGAAGCTGCAATCAGTGATAATCCATCGTAATCTTCTCCTTTGGCATCTAAGTACAGACTTGCTGCAGAATCCTTTGCTGCAATCGTAAAGTAACCTGCCTTCTGTTCAGTAATCAGCGGGTCTTTTGTCGGCTGTGGTTTACTTGTATGAACTGCCGGACCTTTTGTTACCGCACTTTTTTCCTTCACTGTAATCTTACACACTGCCTTCGCCCCGCGTCCATCCTTTGCATAAGCAGTAATCACAGCGGTACCTTTCTTCTTCGCCATAACAACTCCTTTTTTGCTTACCGATGCAACGGATGATTTTGATGAACGGTAAACAACACCTTTTTTTGTTGCTTTTGCCGGTGTCAGTTTTGCTGTTAATTTCAGCGAACTGCCACAAAATAAACTGGCACTTTTTTTACTAAGTGTTACTTTCTTTACTTTTTTAAGCTTCTTTATTACCGTAACAGAAATCACTGTTTTTTTCTTTCCGCAAGAAACGATAACCTTTGCTTTACCTGCCTTTTTCGCCTTACATTTTCCCTTTTTGTTTACCGAAACAATCGAGGATTTCGTTGAGCGAAATGTTACCTTTTTTGCCTTTTTTTTCGGCGTCACCTTTACTTTCAACTGAAAAGTTTCACCTTTTTTCAGCGAAAGCATAGAAATTGCCGGATTCGTCACTGTAAGACTCACAGAAGGCGAAGCCTTCTTCTTTGCCTTTGCAAAAACGATTCCTTGTCCCCCAAAAGAAGTTGTAACCAACGCAGCTGTTAAAAATGCTGTCAAACTTCTTTGGAACATCTTTGTGTTCTTTTTCACATATACCAACTCCTTATCGTTATATAGTGATTTCATTATATCTTACAAAAAATACAATTTCGATTGCAAAAAATGTGTTTTAGATTGAAAAAATTGAATATCTTGACAAAAAACATGAGATAAATCTATAATCAGAGAAAAGAATGATGACGAGGAGGATTTGTTTATGCGCTATTTACTTCATGAATCGGACCATCCGATTTCAACCGATTACTATTATGAATGTCGAAAGACAACAAACGACCATTTTCCAATAATTCCTGCCCATACGCATGATTATTATGAAATTTATATCTATCTCAGTGGCTCTGTTATGCTGTTTATTGAAGGCCGCATATATAAAGTAAAACGTGGAGACATTATGGTTATTCCTCCCTATACAATTCATCAGCTTCTTCTCACTTCAGAAGAACAACTAAATGATGAATATGACCGCACCTATATGTATATTACCCCTGCCTGCCTATCCTCCTTCGGGTTTAATGAATACTCTCTATTAGAGCCGATTGAACTGGCAAAAGAAAACAAACGGTATCATTTTAATATTGCCGATTCTGATGATTTTGAGCGCATATTTCAGTGTTTTATGGGGATTTACCAGAATTCAAAGAGAGAATTCCGCGAAAAAGAAATGTTAAACCGTGCCCATATTTTAGAGGCGGTTACACTACTAAACAAACACATTCTTTTAGATATGAAACCACGAAAAGCAACACACGTGAATCCTTTGATTGATAAGGTACTGTCTTATATCAATGAACATTACAAAGAGGATTTATCACTGGAGCAGTTAGCCGGTCACTTTTATCTGAATAAATTTACGCTGGCAAAATTATTCAAAGAACAGACCGACCGAACCGTACATAATTATATTATACTAAAACGAATCAGCATGGCAAAACAAAAAATAACAGAGGGGATGCTCCCCTCTGTTGTATACCAAGATGTAGGATTTCGTGATTATTCTACTTTTTACCGTGCCTTTCTCAAAATGGAGAAAATTTCTCCAAAAGAATTTGCACGTTTCTGCTCCGATAAAAAGGACAATTAGAACAAACCGGTAATCTGTCCATCGTCATTTACATCAATTCCTTCGGCAGCCGGCACTTTTGGCAATCCCGGCATAGTCATAATTGTGCCGGTAATGGCAACGACAAATCCTGCTCCGGCAGAAACATAGACATCACGGATATGGATTGGGAAGCCTTCCGGTCTGCCAAGGATTGTTTTATCATCCGACAAAGAATACTGATTTTTCGCCATACATACCGGCATAGAGCCAAACCCAAGCGACTCAATCCGTGCAATCTGTTGTTTTGCTGCCGGCTCAATGATAACTTCTCCTGCTCCATAAATTTCTTTTGCAATTGTCTCAATTTTTTCAACAATCGACAAATCATTTTCATAGAGATAATGGAAATTACTCTCTTTATTCTCAATTGTGTCAATTACTTTTTGTGCTAACTCAATGCCGCCTTCGCCACCTTTTTCCCAAACCTTGGAAAGTGCGAACTCACAGCCTCTCGCCTCACAGAACTCCTTAACGTATGCAAGTTCTGCTTCGCTGTCAGTTACAAACTGATTCAATGTAACAACACATGGCACACCAAATTTAGCAATGTTTTCAATATGTTTTTCCAGATTTACAATACCGGCTTTCAATGCATCAAGATTTTCTTCCGATAAATCTTCTTTTTTAACACCGCCATTGTATTTGAGGGCACGAACCGTAGCAACAAGTACAACGGCATCCGGTTTCAAATCAGCCATACGGCATTTGATATCTAAGAATTTTTCTGCTCCTAAGTCAGCACCAAAACCAGCCTCCGTAATTGTGTAATCTGCTAATTTCAAAGCTGTCTTTGTCGCACGGACACTATTACAGCCGTGAGCAATATTGGCAAATGGACCACCATGCACAAGTGCCGGCGTATTCTCCAAAGTCTGAATCATATTCGGACGAATAGCGTCTTTCAAAAGTGCAGCCATCGCGCCTACTGCTTTAATTTCTTTTGCCGTAACCGGTTTTCCTTCATAAGTATAAGCAACAATAATTCTTCCCAAACGTTCTTTCAAATCTTTCATGTTGTCTGCAAGACAAAGAATCGCCATGATTTCGGATGCTACCGTGATGATGAAATGATCTTCTCTTGTCACACCATCCACCTTGCGTCCGAGTCCTACCGTGATATTACGAAGTACACGGTCATTCATATCGACGCAGCGTTTCCATACGATCTGTTTTGGATCAATGTTAAGTTTATTTCCCTGTTGAATATGATTATCAAGCATTGCCGCAAGAAGGTTATTTGCCGAAGTAATCGCATGAAAATCTCCCGTGAAATGAAGATTCAAATCATCCATCGGTACAACCTGTGCATAACCGCCGCCGGCAGCACCACCTTTTAATCCAAAGCAAGGGCCTAACGATGGCTCACGCAAAGCAATAATTGCCTTTTTCCCAATCTTATCCATCGCCTGTCCGAGTCCAACCGTCGTTGTTGTCTTTCCTTCACCGGCCGGTGTTGGATTAATCGCTGTCACAAGGACAAGTTTACCATCCGGGCGGTCTTTAATTCGCTCCCAGAGTTCGTCCGTCAATTTTGCTTTATATTTTCCATATAAATCCAATTCATCCGCAGTGATGTCTAATTTCTCTGCTACTGTCTGAACCGGCAGCATATTCGCCTCTCTTGCAATTTCAATATCTGATTTCATATTCTACCTCCATCTTTCAAAGCACAATATCTGTTAACATAACTTGTATTATACACACTATCTTGTTCTAATGCAATAATTTATCAGAAACAAATGTAAAATATTGCTCCAACAAATGAACATCCGGCTGGCACTGATATAACATTCTGGCACCGACAACATCTTCAATTTCATTTAAAAGCCAATGATTGTTTTCATCTAAAATAAAATCAATACCAACCATGCCAAAATCAAACACCTGAACAACCTGATTTACATAATCAATAATTTCTTTATCGCATTGGTATGATGTAACACTTCCGCCCAAAGAAAAATTTGCCCGAAAACTGTTATTTGCCTGACGCTTCACAGCACCGACAATTTCTTTGCCTATGACATATACACGTAAATCCACGCCGGATCCTTTGACAAATGGCTGTAAAATAAAATCTGAACCGGCGATTCCCTTTTGAATCGAGTCAAAGGATTCGTTTGTCAAAAAAACCTGTTTTCCACCGTGTCCATCCACCGCTTTTATTACATAATCCGGATACTCCTTTAATAATTTTTCGGACAACTCAACATTTTGAAACGTCTTTGTTTTTACCAGCGGAATTTCGCAGTTTTTCAAAATATAATCATAGGTTTTTCCTTTATGATTGCAGATTTCTGACACAAAAGAAGAATTAAAGCAGGGAATCCCCCTCGCCTCAATTTGCTTTGTCAAAGCAGGACAGATTGTGCGAACCATACAAAAATCAACAGATTCCCGATTTGTCTCTAAATATTCCATCACATCTGTGTCATATAAAAAATGAATCGGCATATTTAACTTTTCACCTGCTTCTTCATGCATTTTAATGTAGGAAGCATTTCTTTTTGAGCCTTCTTTATCATAAACTAGTAAACCATTCCATCGTTTTGTCATTTTCTAACATCCTTTATGATCCATTCCACGATTTTATCCGCAACCGCCACACCGGTGCAGGTTTGTATATTTTTAAAATGTGCATTCGAATTTACTTCACAAACAATCGGACCGTCTTTGCCAAACAAAAGGTCAACTCCTGCAAAAGAAGTTCCAACTGCATGAGACGCTTTAACCGCAAGTTCACATTCTTCCTTTGACGGTGTGTAATCTTTCATCTTACCTCCGGCGGTTATGTTAGCACGAAAATCATTTTCCGAATACCGGTACATGGACGCTGCTACTTCATCACCAACAACCTGAAGTCTGACATCTCTTCCGGTGCTGTTTTCTATCATTTCCTGAAACAAAAATTCTACCGAATCCGACTGTTTCATCACCGCTAAAAGTTCTTCTCTATTTTGCACCAGATACACCTGCTCGCCAAAGGAGCCAAATGCCTCTTTTGCTACAAATGGATATGTGAGTTTTTCTTCCACTGCATGCAAAAAATCATACTGATTAAATCCAATGGTCGAATATGTCATCGGTGCAAATATCGTCTGTGGAATTGGTAGTTTATTCTCCTGTAATGCCAGATAAGTTAACCGCTTATCATCGCAGATTCTAATTGCCTCACTGCTATTATAGACCGGAATTTTCTGATTTTCTAAAAATTTTGCAAGTAAAATATCTTTATCCCAAAACAAAACAAAATCCGGTTTTTCTTTTATCTTTTCCTGCACATCTACAAGAATTTCACAATTTGTATAAACGGTTAGTGACACACCACACCGTTTCGCCGCCAGCAAAAATAAATCTGTCAGTTCAGAAAACTTTTTGGTGTGTAAAAATCCATTGACAATCAGCCAGCCATTCATCAGCCATTCTCCTCAAGATAATTTTCAAATTGTTCACTCGACATCAAAATCTGTCTCGGTTTGGTACCTTCTTCCGGTCCGACAATACCCGCATCCGAAAGCTGGTCCATAATTCGTGCCGCACGGTTAAAGCCAATTCGGAACATACGCTGCAAAAGACCAATGGATGCCTTATCTTTTTCAATGATAAATCTGGCGGCCTCGACAAATAATTCGTCTTGTTCCGGTGCACCACCATGGGCAGTATTAGAATCGTTCTTTGCTCCCGGTACCGGTGCCGTGTCAATATGCTTTGTTACTTCTTCGTTATAGGATGGACCGTTGCTCTGCTCTTTTAAGAAGCTGACAACGGAATCTCTTTCTTCATCAGAAACAAATGCTCCCTGTACACGAATTGGTTTTGGCAGATTTTGCGGTGCAAACAGCATGTCACCATTTCCTAACAATTTTTCTGCTCCTGCCGAATCAATAATGGTTCGTGAATCCACGGCGGAAGAAACCGACAAAGCGATTCGTGATGGGATATTCGCCTTAATCAAGCCGGTAATAACATTAACCGAAGGACGCTGTGTTGCCAAAACCAAATGAATTCCTGCCGCACGGGCAAGCTGCGCCAAACGACACACGGAATCCTCTACTTCTCCCGGTGCAACCATCATCAAATCCGCGAACTCGTCCACAATAATAACAATTTGCGGCATCTTCTGATAATCCGGGTCATCTTTGTTTGTCAGTTTGTCCATTTTCGCATTATAGGATTTGATATCACGAACACCTGCATCGGCAAATTTCTGATATCTTCCGGTCATCTCTGCCACCGCCCAGCCAAGTGCCGCCGAGGCCTTCTTTGGATCTTTCACAACCGGAATCATCAGATGCGGAATATCTTCGTATGCAGTCAGTTCCACCATCTTCGGGTCAACCATAATCATTTTCACTTCATTTGGGTCAGCTTTATAAATAATGCTCATAATCAGCGTATTAATCAAAACCGATTTACCGGAACCAGTCGCACCGGCAATCAATAAATGCGGCATTTTTGCAATATCCGTAACAATTGTTTTTCCGCTGATATCTTTACCAACGGCAAATGTGACTTTGGATTTTGCTTTCGTAAACTCACTGCTCTCTAACAACTCACGCAGCGTAATCATTTCTCTCGCCGGATTCGGCACCTCGATACCAACTGCCGCTTTTCCGGGAATCGGTGCTTCAATACGAATATCCGATGCCGCCAGACTCAGTTTAATATCATCACTCAATCCGGTAATACGGCTGACTTTAACTCCCTGTTCCGGAATCAGTTCATAACGGGTTACACTTGGTCCAAGGCTGATGTCGCCCATCTTGACACGCACACCAAAACTATCTAACGTTGACTGCAATTTAGCCGCCGTCGCGCGAAGTTCGGAATTGTCCATACGTTTGCCATTGCTCTTTGGCTTGTTCAGCAAATCAAGCGAAGGAAAACGATACGGAATCTGTTCCACCGCAGCCTTTGATAAATCCTTATGTACCGCATCCATTTCTTTTTTATCTTCGTTGGTTATCTTAACCGATTCTTTCTTTTGTTTCACCGGCTCATCCACCGTATCTGTTTTTGCAGGTGTTTTTGGTTCGCTCTGTGTTTTCTTTGATGCACCAAATTTTTGTTCTAATTCTTTTTCGTAAACACTTGATTCTCTAAACGGCTCTTCTCCACCACGGATAATATTGATTTCCGACAAATCCTGTACTTCCGGTACCACTTCTTCCATCTGTGCTTCCGGTTTAATTTCTTTTTGAGGAAGTTTATTCTTATCTTCCTGAATTTCTGCCTCTGCTTTCTTTGTCCGTTTCTTTCTCGGCTCTTTCTTTGGTTTTGCTTTTGACGTTTCTTCTTTATCAAATGTATAGGTGCTCATCTGTCTTCCACGAGAATACACCGGTTCCGGTTCCTCATAATAATAATCTTCATCCGTCTCACGCTCTTTATACATCTGCTGAATGGAAGAAAAAATGAGTTTCTTGCTTAACAGCATAAAGAACAGTAAAAACAGCGCCAGTATCACAATAAAAGAACCTGCTCTTCCGAGCACACGTGCCAGTTCAAAAGATAAAATGCCGCCAAAGAAGCCACCACCACCGTGATTTTCAGCACAGACGGTATAGACTTCCCATACATTCTGCACAGGGTCATTTACCACCCATTGAAATAATCCGCACACACTCCAGTAAATGCCGGCACTATACCAGACCTTGTGGCGCAATCTTTGATTCTTCGCATTTGCCAAATACAAACCTGCAGTCACAACCAGATAAACCGGGAAAACATACGCCAGTGCTCCCAGCAGTCCAAACAGCAAAGCACTTAACCCTTTGCCAAACACGCCGCACATTTGGAACAAACTAAGCAGTGACAAAATGGCAAACACAAAAAGAGCAAGAAACACAATCTCTCTTGCCAATGGGCTTGCCTGCTTTGTCTTTTTCGATGTATTCTTTCTCGAAGAAGCCGTCCGTTTCGTATTTGATTTCGATGCCGGACGTCCACGCTTCTTCGTATTTTTTGTTGTTTTCTTTGTAGCCATAAAATCCTCCCCAGACACAACTAACATGTACGATACCTGCCAATTGATTCGCAGCGTACTGAAATTATATTATACACTGAATCGCTTTTTCCCGCAAGTGTTTTATCGAACAGATGTTTATATTTTGCTGCTTGGGTTCAAAATTAAATTTACTACTATTTATTATAATTTCTATATATTTTTATTGGTCAACTTATTGTTTAGGTGCAATCTCTGGTTTAATAATAATAGGTGCCTGACCACTTGAAGATGTAATTTCTGCTGTCAAAAGCGAAATTCTTCTCATTAAATTATCTAAGACAAATTGCCCATTTAATTTAAATTCCTTCGCCAAATTTACATTTTCCCAATCATGTTCGCCTCCTTTTTCGTCAGCAAACTCTAATAAAGCACCATAAGTTATTTCTAAACAAAATACAGATTTCGGAGAAAATTCCAACTTCCTTTTTACGGATATTTTAATACAATCTTCTTGCAACTTGGTTTCAATTGTATCTACTCCATTCAATTGGTAAACATTAGCTGTGAATTCATCCTCTATTCTAGTATACACTATATTTTCTAAATAAACTTCGTAATTTGATTTAAAATAATCTTGCAAATTTTCTATCATAATTTTTTTAATTCCTCCTTATAATTTATAGCTAGCTTGGTATTTATCGGAATAACATTTGAATTTATTTCCTCATTTTCAATGTCAGCAAAACCAAGATTCACTTTAAATTCCTGTGCTATTCTTTTTATATCATTTTCTGTTCTAATAGTAACAATTTCTTCGGATACATAATTACTAATTGCTTCTTCTACACATGCATTTAATGTTTTTCTTTGTTTGCTTGCTTTCAAAGCAATTTTTCTATGCAAATCCGGAGATATACGAACATTAAAAATTCCTTTGTATTCTTTTTGAGGTTCTTTACCTACTTCCTTGCAAAAAATAAGATAATCATCAACAGCTGTATGAAATTCATCAACAACCTTACTTAAATCATCACACTCAAAATCTACATAATCTGCAATACCTTCTATTTTTCCCCTTAATACGTTATCTGCCGAATCAAATTCAACAACTGTATGATATCCTTTATATTCTAATATATTTGCTTTCATAATCTATAAATCTCCTATCTCAATCAACTTTTCCAAAAGTCCTTTTACAGCTCCTGGTTTCATCTCATTGCCTGGGTGTGGTTTATGAAGCATAATAATCTGTTGGTCATATTCTCTATAAAACATAACTCTTGAACCAGATGTTTTCCCTTTATTATGTTCTTTGTAACCCATTTGCTCTAATAAATATGTTGCTTCTTTATAAGTATAATCTCTAGGTTTTTGCTTTATGCGCTCTTTTGCCTTTTCAATCCTGCTCATATCTTTTGGCCTCACCTCTTTTCAAAATCCTCTTGTAACTGTTTTCTAGTTACATATAATTATATCTATTTTTTTTACACTGTCAAGTCATGAATTTCTTTTTTTATGATTCATCAACCCTCTCAGTTTCTGATAAGCTTTGTCAATTCCTCCAACCTCATTAACAAGTCCGGCCATCACCGCATCCTCTCCAACCAAAACGGTTCCTAAATCTTTGGACAGCATACTCGTATTCATCATTAACTTTTCTAAATTTTCTTTGGAAATGCGGCTATGCTCTGCCACGAAACAAATAATTCTATCCTGAATCTGTTGAAACTGACGATACGTCTGTGGCGTTCCCAGTACCATGCCATTCATCCGAACCGGGTGGATAATCATCGTCGCCGACGGAACAATAAAAGAATAATCTGCCGCCACGGTAAGCGGAACAGCAATCGAATGACTGTCCCCAATGACTAAAGAAACTGTCGGCATACTTAAGGAGTGAACCATTTCCGCCAATGCAAGTCCGCATGAAACATCACCACCGACGGTATTCATAAGAAACAAAATTCCCTTTACATTTTCGTCCTGCTCTGCCCTTGCTAAAATCGGCAAAATATGCTCATATTTGGTTGTTTTGGCATTTTGTGATAAGCAGTCATGTCCCTCAATCTCCCCAATAATAGATAACGTCAAGATTCCTTCATTCATTACCATGCCATATTCTTTTACTGCATCCTGTTCCATCTGTTTCGCCCTCATCTTTCCTGTCATTTTTATGACTTCCATTTGATACGAAACAGTATTTCCTAAATCATAAAATTTTATCCCTGATAAATTTCCGGTCGTCTATTTTATACCATGATAGCATTCATCAAATGCAGGCCTCATAACTTCTATTTGACCGCGTGAAATATCATTTTTTCCTCCTTGATGCACGCTTTCCAGTCAATAAATTAAGGTCCTGCATTTGTCTTCCCAGCTCATCATCCTTGGCTATAAGAAGTAAATCTGTATCCATTCCCCCTAATGCATGTAAAACAGCAGCATAAATGCCAATTGCTACGGCAGGACTTCCTGACTCAACCTTCCATAACGATGTTCTGCTAATTCCGGCTCGTTCTGCCACTAATTCAGCAGACAAATCCCGTCTTAATCTTGCTAACTTTATTTGTTCTCCCATTGTCTCCAAAATATTTTCTGTTGCTGGCAATATATTATAAACTGCTTTTCTCATTTATATACACCTCACCTCTTTATTTTTATGTTCATTATTATAAACGCAAGCCGATATAATGTCAATAATAAAGAACGAACAGACAGATTATTTCTGATTTGTAGTTAGATTTCTATATGCTTTTATCCCTGATAAATTTCCGGTCGTCTGTCGCTTCTTGAAAAAATCGTTTTTTGAAATACCTCTTCTGAAAAATCAAGAGTTACATAGTCATTCCATTTTTTAGAGTCCGGCGAAATCATGCTTCCATCCGGTGCATAGGCAGCCGAACTTTTTGTATATTGGATTCCATCTCCCTCTCCCGTTCGATTTACGCCTACCACATACGAGGACATTTCAATCGCTCTCGCCGTAAGCAGAGAATACCACTGCCTGATGCGGCTCTCCGGCCAGTTTGCAATCAAAAAGATAACATTTGTGTCAATCGGCATCTGCTGAAACATTTCAGGAAAACGCAAATCGTAGCAGACTGCCATACCAAGGTGCATTTCGTCCACGGAAATATGACAAATTTCACTGCCTCCTCGATACGCCTTTGTCTCACCACCATGCGTAAATGGATGGATTTTCTCATAGTCGGCAAGCACACTTCCGTTTTCATCAACAAAACAAAAATGATTTCGCCCAAACTCATCTGGCATGGTAATATAACCAAAACCAATCATTATAGAATATTTTGCAGCTAGAGCCGAAAAATATGCAATTGTCTCCTCATGATAATCTGCCATCTCTTTAACCCGGAGGGAAAATCCGGTCAATGTCATCTCCGGAAACAAAATGATGTCAGCGTGTTCACCCGCTGCTTCCTTTATCATTTCCTCACACTGAAACTTATTTGCTTCTTTATCTTCCCAGACAATGTCCATGTTTGTAAGCGCAATTTTTTTAGACATAAAAAGCCCCCTTTGTCTTCTCCCAGTATAACATAGGTTGGGGAAGGAGCAAAGGGGGAGCTAATATTAAATATCTTTTACAATTTCATCAAAACGAGCAGCTTTCTTTTCTTTTGAAACACGTCCTGCCGGATGATATACCCAGGTTAATTTCGGTTCATCCGCTTTATCTGTATATCTTTCTAACAGTAAATCCCAATTTTCTTTGTTATTCAAAAAATTATAAACTTCTGTTCCAACTGCTACAATTGTATGTGGCTGAAATAACGCAATTTCCTCCAAGAATATTTTCTTATATACATTGTCTACTACATGCTTACAGCCACTCCGATTTAATTCTGCAAATGGTACATACTTTTCTTCATTTGCTGATGTAATCTCATATCGGAACAAATTTGTCGTGTACACATTTTTTAATTGATGCTTGTTCATAAAAGATACAATCATCTGTCCATAATCTTTTTGTCCTGTCAAGCGTTCTACATTTTTACAATCATCCTGTAAATCAAGGGAACGCCACAAATGAGTACAGAGATACTCCCCTACTGGTTCATTATGCTTAAGTAGTTCTTCAATGTTTTGATTAAGAACATCATAGCCAAAACAGTCCTCTAATTTATTACTTGGCGAATCAAATACAAGCATAACCCTTTTATCCTCATCAAAAGGCCCGTAGTCTATCATATCATCTCTATGATTCTCATTATAAATATCTAATAAATCCAAACCATGATTACCATTAGAAATAATTCCATATGTAAAAGGAGTATTCTCTAACACACTTAAATTTTCAAGATAGGTTTGGGTGATAATATGTTTGCTCGATTTATCTTCTAAATCTAATTTTCCACAACATACTTTCCCCTTTTCATTTAGGATATTACAGATATGAAAATATACATTCTCATTATATTTTCTATAGCCACATGAAAAGTTAAACTCATTTAATTTATTTCTGCATTCTTCTGCTGTCATTTTCATAAATGTCATCCTTTCTGTATAAACTCAATCTAAATTAATTATATTTCATAAACTCTTTGATTTGTTTTTTCGTTGCTATAGATTTCCAGCCCGAATATTTTCCATAAACAATTTTATCTTTTTGTTTCTTGTACGCTCGGACGCGTACTTTTCCGGTTAATACAAATTCAGGTGTCTTTGGCAAAATAATATACCAATATAATTTTCTGTTTTTCAAAGAACTCTTTTTGGTTTTAATCGTTTTTTTCTTTATTGTACATGTCCTTCGATATGCAGAATAATTATATAGCTGGACCTCATAACCAGTTGCACCTTTCACCTTTTTCCAAGACAAAGTGTATCGTGATTTCGTAGTCACTTTTTTTGCATTTTTCTTTTTCACTTTGACACTGTGAACTTTGCCTGGCTTTTTTACCTTGACGGCCTTCGCAGATAATTTGTTATTTGTTTGCTTATCCGCAGCATCACTATCATCATCCCAAGACCATTCATTATCCGCAGCATCCCCTGAAGAATTGTCTGCGTTTAAATCCTCAATATTATACACTACTGTCAATTCTGCACTATTTTTCATGCCATTTTTTACAGCAATTGCCCTTAAAGTAAATTTGCCGTTCTGATTAAACAAAATAGGAAGTCCTAAATATTCATTGGAATTAATAGTCGGCACAGAACCATCCGTAGTGTAATAAATTGTTGCACCACTTGTATCACAATTCAAATTTACAACAACAGCTCCATGATAAGTTCCGCTGTTCATATTGGCTGTTGGCGTTTTTACCGTATTCCTCAGATCCGGTTGAGCAGTAGGCACGGGAGTATTTGTCGGCCTTGATACTTCTGACAAATTAATATTATAAGTCTTAACTAGTTCTTCACTACTTACCCAGCCGCTTTTTACTGCAATAGCATTAATTGTATAAGTACCATTACTATCGAACACTATTGGCGTCCCCGTATATTTCTTTGAGCCGGTAGTAGGCGAACTTCCATCCGTTGTATAATAAATTACTGCCCCTTTTGTACCACAAGACAACTGAATTGATAGTGCTTGTTTATAATTTCCCTGTTCAATACTTACCGTAGGTTTTGAAACCTGAAACTTTACTGTCATTTCTGTTGGTGCACTTGCACCGTAACCATCGGCAACAGCAATTAATTTGAAATAAGTAGTTCCATAAATTGAAAATGGCACTGTATACAAAGTTGAACTTGTTGTGACTTCATCATCCTTATTTGAATAATAAATTTTCGCACTTGAAGCATCACTATGCATAATAATTCTTTTTTCATTTTCGTTTACATTCTTAACTTCAATTGTTGGACTATCGGTCACAAAATATTTACCTAATTTCTTTAGCAAAATTTTTCCGCCATTGACACCGGGAACACATGCAAATGTATCCGTAAAGTCTAGTCCCGGGAATGCACTTTGCTCGGTTAGCTGCATTGAATTCAACGCAGTTCCCTGTTTATCTGTTAGATAAGTTCGATTTAATTCGTCATATAATTTTGAGTATGTAAACACATTTTTTATAGTTATCATTGCATACGACTTTCCAATTACTGTTCCAGCAAATTGTGTACCCCTAATTTTTTCTTCTAATGAAACACTTGATATAATATACTGCTGACTTACTTCATTTCCGCATCCAACCAAACCTCCAACACAAGAACCATTTACATAACTTTTGGACATACAATTTTCAATCATTACATTTTCTGCATATCCAACGAGGCCACCGACATATTTACCTTCTAATTCCATATCAGCATAGCAATTGGTAATATTAACATAGTCAGCTTTTCCTGCAATTCCACCTACCATACTGTCCATATTGCTTATATTAGAACTTTTTATCGAGCCTAGCGAAACACAATTACTGATTTCTAATGTTGATTTTGAATTATGTGTTGTTCCGCCTATAATTCCTCCATAATAAATTACATCATTACCTGTATCTGTTGACATCTTAATATTGACGCTGCAATTATTTATTTTTACACTCTGCGTTTCCTTATGAATATCTACATAAGAACATATTCCGGCAAATGAACCACTTTCTCCTTTCTGATATTTTGATACATCTGCTTTCCCTTCTACGTCAACATTTTCTATTAATATTTTCCCTTTAAGACCATCATACGCAAAATCAATTGTATTAATCAGGAACCCTTTACCATAATCATCACTTCCTATATTTGAATTTTTTATTTTCAAATCTCTCACGGTAGCAGAACCAACGATACTGTCAAACACTACCGAATGTAAATTTTTAATTGTATGTCCCCTTCCATCCAGCACACCACCGGAATTTTTTCGGGTGGTTGTCACCCTACCCGATTTTCCTTTCTTTTAAT